>JAICSG010000025.1 GCA_025937035.1 Thermoanaerobaculia bacterium
AGCAGCTGGGGCTCGCTTCCCAGGCCCTGGAGGTGCGCCTGGTCCTAGGGGGGATCGAGGCCCGGAAAGGCAACCGCTCCCGGCTCCAGGAGGTCGAGAAAGAGGCCCGGATTCACGGCTTCAGGCTGTTCGCCGACAAGGCCCGCCGTCTCCTGGACGGCCACGGTCCTGCTCCGGTCTAGCTCAGGCGCCGGGCTCTCGGAAGATCACCCGGATGTTGTCCGGGTCGTGGGTGACGAAGGTCATCCGCCCCTGGTCGTCCTTCTGGAGGCCGCCGGGGATGTTCTTCTCACGGAACTGGATCTCTTCGTAGGCCTTTTGCGCCGAGGGGACGTCGAAGACCAGGGTCGCCTTGATGAGGGGTCCCTGGCCGACGAAACGCTCGTCGCTGTCGCGGGGGTCCTCGCTCGCCGGGGGCCCCAGCACCTCCAGCAGGGCCGCGCCGGCCTGGAAGACCGCCCCCCGCTCGTCCTCGCGGTTCCAGCTCTCGATCTGCGGCAGAGCCAGGGCGCCAGCGTAGAATTTCATCGCGCGCTCGAAATTCGAGCTGCGGATCACCACCCGAAACTGCCGGATCTCCATCGCGTTCCTCTCCTTGATCTGAGTCTGGATCGGCCGGTCCAGCCGGCCGGGATGGAGAGCATTTACCACAATCCCCCTCCCTCCCCCAACCCCCCGCCGGGCGGGAGGGAGCCGGGCGGCACGGAGATGGTATCCTCTCCCGCGTGAAAGACCGCCGTTTCTGGGCCTGTTGCGTCCTCCTCGCTCTTCTGCTGCCGGTGCTCCTCCTAGCCCAACGGCAGCCGGTTCCTCCTGCGAGCGCCGCGCCTCCGGCCGCGCCCGCCCGTTCCGCCGTCCTGCTCGAGGGCCGGGAGATCCCCGTGCCGGTGGCGATCACTCCCAACGGCCCGCTGTTCGGCCTGACGCAGCTCGTCGACACCCTGGGGGGCAAGGTGACGAGCGACGAGTCGGGGGAGAGCATCACCCTCCATCTCGGGGACAAGGATGTGGTGCTGGGCCCCGGCAACGCCATCGTCACCGTGGGGGACAACATCGTCTCGCTCTCGCAGCCGCCGACGCGGGGCGAGGGGGGGCTCCAGGTGCCGGTCGACTTCCTGAAGAAGACCTGGGGCGACCTCCTGGGCTACGCCTTCGACTGGCATCCGGAGACCTCCCGGCTGACCATCGCCCGCCGGGGGAACCGCGAGCTGGGGGTGACGCTCGACGTCGTCCATCTCCAGGGGATGACCACGGTGGTGCTCCAGTTTCCCGAGGAGCCGCACTACCAGATCGATCACTCGAAGCCGGGGGTGATCACGGTCCAGATGCTGTCCGACCGCCTCACCCCCCCGCCGGCCAAGGAGGTGCAGGACCCGCTCGTGCAGGGCGTCGCCATCGACCCGCAGCAGGTCCGCATCCAGCTCGCCCAGGGGGCGCAGGCCGAGAGCTACGTGCTCGGGAACCCCTTCCGGCTGGTCTTCGACATCCATCCGACCTCGTCGGTGGAGGTGCCGACTCCGAGCGCGCAGAGCACGCAGCGGGCGCCGGGGGTCCATACGATCGTCATCGATCCCGGCCACGGCGGCCAGGAGACGGGGGCGATCGGACCGGGCGGCGTCCAGGAGAAGGAGCTGACGCTGGAGCTCGCCCGGGAGCTGGCCGGCAAGCTCGGGCGCCTGGGGGTGCAGACCGTCCTCACCCGCACCGACGACACGCTCGTGAAGCTGGACGACCGCTCGGCGATCGCCAATCAGAACAAGGCGGACCTGTTCATCTCGATCCACCTCAACTCCTCGCTCGGCGCGGGAGCCAACGGCACGGAGACCTACTTCCTGAGCCCGCAGGCCTCCGATCCGCGGGCCGCCAGCTCGGCCGCCACCGAGAACACGGTGCCCTCCGCGCCGGCGACGTCGGACGCGGCCCGGGGCGCGGGCGGTCCCTCGGCGGCCGAGCAGCAGGACGTCGACCTCATCCTCTGGGATCTCGCCCAGAGCCGTCATCTGGCGGAGAGCCAGCGCTTCGCCAACATGATCCAGGCGCAGCTCAACGAGACCCTGCAGATCAAGGACCGCGGGGTGAAGCAGGCGCCGTTCCGGGTGTTGAAGGGGGCCACCATGCCCGCCGTGCTGGTGGAGCTGGGCTTCATCAACAATCCGGAGGAGGAGAAGAAGCTGCAGGATCCCGCCTATCGGGACCAGCTTCTGGACGCGCTGGTCACCGCCATCGCGCGCTACCGGGCCTCGATCGAGGGTCAGCCGCCAGCTGCTCCCGCGGGCACCCCGGCTCCGGCGGGGGCAGCCGCGGCGGCGCCGAAGGCCACGCCGCCGGCCGCTCCTCCGGCCTCCGCGGCGCCGCCGGCCGCGAAGCCCCCGGGAAGGAAGGGCCAGCCCGCATGAGCCGCCGGGCGGCGAGCTTCGTCCTGGGGCTGGCGCTGGCGCTGCTCCTGGGAGGGGGGCTGTGGTGGTGGCTCTCCGGCCGCCCCTCGCGGCATGTGGGGGGAGCGGCGGGGACGGCCGCCCAGAAGAGCGAGCCGGTGAGCTTCAACCTCTATTTCCCCGCGGCCGGCGGCGGCCTGCGGGCCGAGAGCCGCGCGCTCCAGGTCTCCCAGGATCCCAAGGACCGCATCCGCAAGGTGGTGGAGGCGCTGCTCGCGGGACCCAAGGCGCCCGGCCTCGCCCGCCCCTTCCCCGAAGGGGTGACGCTCGGCTCCGTGCTGCTCAGCCCGGACGGCACCGCCTATGTCGATCTGCACTGGCAGGACCACCCGGACCCTCCGTCGGGGGGATCGACGGAGGAGATCCAGCGGATCTACAGCGTGGTCAATTCGATCGGGCTCGACGTCCCCCAGGCCTCGCGCGTCGTGCTGCTCTGGAACGGCCTCCAGCGCGAGACCTTCTCCGGGCACCTCGACCTCTCGGTTCCGCTGGTGCCGGAGCGCGGGCTGCTGTAAACCCTCACCCCCGGGGTCAGTGCCCCGCGTTGTTCTCCGTCCCCTGGAGCTGTACCACGCCGCAGGCCAGCCGGTCGCCGGAATTGCCGGTGGGCTGGGTGGTGCAATCGTCCGTTCCAACGTGGAGGATCACCGCCTTGCCGACCACCGAATTGGCGCCGGAGAGCGAGATTTGGCTGGAGGTCAGGTCCAGGTGGCCGCTGCCGTTGGCGCCGACCTCGATGTTGCCGAAGTCGCCGGCGTGCCGGGGATCGGTGGGCGGGCAGGCGTGCGGCGCGTTGGTGGGGTTGAAATGGCCCCCCGCGGAGGTGAAGGGCTTGCCGGACGGGTCCTCGTGGTTGCACATGCCGTTCGCGTGGAGGTGAAGGCCGTGCTTGCCCGGAGGGGCCCCCTTGAGGTCGGCCACCAGCCGGACGCCGTTGGTCGTGGGGGTGAAGATGACCGTGCCCGAGAAGCCCGCGCTCTCCGGGCCGGCCTGCAACACGGCCGTGGCGTTCACCGGGGTGTTGGACATCATGGGCTTGCGGTCGGTCTGGTCCATGGCCGCCCCGCCCGTGGTCGTGGGGCTGGGGCTCGCCGCCGTGGCGACGTGGGCCCTCTCGATCCGGGGACCGCAGGCGGCCAGGACGGCCAGGCCCGCGGCGGCGAGGGCGAGTCTCGAAGCGCTCCTCCGTCGGCTCATGCTCTCCTCCTGGAAAAGTCGATGAACGGCTCTGAGTATCGCCGGTGAGGTTTCCTACCCGGCGGCGTTTTTACCGGAGAATTGTGGCGACTTCAGCTCCAGATGGACGTCGGCGAGATTGCGGGAGAGCAGGATCTCGACCGGGGTCGCCGCCTCGTCGCGGGCCAGCCAGAGGTCGAGCTTCCCCTTCCACTTGTCGCGGTCGGGCATGTCGATGCCGCGGATCGAGAAGTGCCGGAGGTCCATCTTCTTGCCGTCCTGCATCCGCCGGCTCTCCAGCCCGAGCGGGATGACGAGGACCGGGTAGATCTTGCCATCCGACCAGATCTCCATCCTCCGGGGCTTGTCCGGCGGGTTCTGGCGGATGGAGTAGATGCCGGAGGCGATGTCGAGGACGCCGGTCTGCTCGATGGGCGAGCTCTTCGACTTGGTCTCGCCGCGCCAGGAGTAGGAGCTCCAGGCCCGGATCGGCTGCAGGGTGCGGGTGTCCATCTCCGAGCCATAGCGGAAGTACTCCCCCTGCCTGGCCGCGCTGGAGGTGATGGTGAGCTCGCTCTGCAGGTGCCCGTTGCCCATCGTCTTGAAGGTGAGGGCGCCCTCGCCGTGGTTGGGCAGGAACAGCCCGGCGATGGTGCCGAGGAGGTTCCGGAGCTGCCACTGATAGTGGAACTCCTCGTTCTGAGGCGGCTTCCCCTGGCCGAAGGCCATGGGCCCGACCGCCAGGACCGCTACCAGGCCGAGGAGAAGGGCGATATGCAATTTCGATTTCATCGAATAAGTACCCTGTGAGGAAATTTCCACAGTGCCGCGGGTCACAGGGGTTATAACAGTAGCAGGCGCCTCACCATGCCCGGAATCGGGGATTTGTAAAAACTTTCTTCGACGGTGAGCGAGGCTGGAGGGGCGCGGCGGGCCGCGCCCCGGTGGGTATCTTCAGTCTCCGCCCTGGAGGATCTCCCGGATCTTGGTGGCCAGCTCGCGGCCGCTGAAGGGCTTCTTGAGGAGGTTGGCGTCGCCGCCCAGCTTCGCTCCCTCGGTGAGGCCGGCGGGATAGCCGGTGGCGAAGAGGACCCGCATCTCCGGCCGCTTGAAGGAGAGGCGCTCGGCCAGCTCCACGCCGCTCATGCCGTCCATCAGGATGTCGGTGATCATCAGGTGGATCGGCCCTGGATGGGCCTGGCTGATCTGGATCGCCTCCAGGGCGTCGGCGGCGGCGAGGACCTTGTAGCCGCGGCTGCCCAGGATCTGGATGAGCGGCTGGCGGACGTTCTCCTCGTCCTCGACCAGCAGCAGGGTCTCCCACTCACCCGTCTCCTGTCCCTCGCCGGCCCCCTCGGCCACCGAGGCGTTCTCGGCGCTCGGGAGGTAGATGTGGAAGCGGGTGCCGCTCCCCGACTCGCTGTCGGCCAGGATCTGGCCGCCGCTCTGGGTGACGATGCCGTAGGCGGTGGAGAGGCCGAGGCCGGTGATCTCCATTCCCCCCTTGGTGCTGAAGAACGGCTCGAAGGCGTGCCGCCGCACCTCGTCCGGCATGCCCGGGCCGCTGTCGCTCACCTTGAGGAGCACGTAGCGGCCGGGCCTGGCGCGCATGGCGTGAAGGGTGTCCTCCTCCAGGACGTCGGCGTTCATCGTCTCCAGGGTGAGCCGGCCGCCGTCCGGCATGGCGTCGCGGGCGTTGGAGACGAGGTTCATCACCACGTTCTCGATCTGCTCCGGATCGACCTGGACGCGGTCGAGATCGGGGTGGAGGTCCAGCCGGAGCTCGATCTCGGGGCCCAGGAAGCGGCGGACCCGGTCCTCCATCCCGGTCAGCAGGTGGTTGAGCTGCAACACCTTGGGGTGGAGCACCTGGCGGCCGCTGAAGGCGAGGAGCTGGCGGGCGAGGGCCGCGCCCCGCTGGCCGACCTTCTCGATCTCCCGCAGGTTCTTGCGGGCGGGCTCGTCGGCGGGCAGCCGCGCCAGCGCCAGCTCGGTCTCGCAGGCGATGGCGGTGAGCAGGTTGTTGAAGACGTGGGCGATGCCACCCGCGAGCCGGCCCATGGAGTCCATGCTCTGGGCCAGGGCCGGGGCGTCCTCGCTCTGGCGGCCCAGCCGGCGGGTCTCCGCCAGGCGGGCGGTGGTCTTGGCCTCCTCCGGCGTTAGGTCTTCCACGGCCCTGACCGCCGGGTTGCTGCTGTTGGTCTGTGTGCGCATAGGGGATTCTTTCCTTCGGCACCCTCGTGCTCCGATGCCGGTCCAAGGACGGCAGCCCCCCTCTCCCCCCGGGAATGGCCTCACCGTACCTGGCCTGAACAGTATGCAGAATCCGGTCCAGGTCCGGCCCGGCTACCTCGCCACCCATCTCTGGAGGCGGGCGAGGCAGCGGCCGGTCAGCTTGCGGATGCTGGTGGCGGAGTAGCCGAGCTGGCGGGCCACCTCGTCACTGCTGAGCCCCACGCCGAAGCGGAGCCAGAGCGCGGCGCGGTGGCGTTCGTCGACTCCGCGGGTGAGGCTGCGGAGGTCGAGCGAGATCTCCTTCTGCTCCTGGTCGGGCGCCTGCGGCCCGGAGAGCTCCTCCAGATCGGCCAGGTCGAACGCCTCGACGCGATCCCCCCGTTTCCTCTTCCAGTAATGGGAGCATTTGAAGCGCACCGTGCCGAGCAGCCAGACGTCCTTCTGGCGGATGGTGTCCCACTTGCGGAGGGCCTCCAGGATCGCCTCCTGGACGAGGTCCTCGGAGTCCTCGGGAGGGATGTCGTAGCTCCGCAACAGCCGCTTGAGGCGCGGCCGGATCGACTCCAGCAGCTCCAGGAGCGTCTGGTCGTCGGGAGGGAGGACAGGATCAGGCAGGCTCACCAGCCCGGACTTTATCACCGGGCGAGATGAAATTTGTCTTCAGGTCAGAACATTCCCAGCTCGAGGCGTGCCGCTTCCGACATCATCGAGGGGTTCCAGGCCGGATCCCAGACCAGCTCGACCTCGGCGGAGCTGACGCCGGGCACGCCCGCCACCTTGGCCTGGACCTCGCCGGGGAGGGTGCCCGCCACCGGGCAGCCGGGCGCGGTGAGGGTCATCTTGACCTTGACGGCGCCCTCCTCCTGGATGTCGACGTCGTAGATCAGCCCCAGCTCGTAGATGTTGACCGGGATCTCCGGGTCGTAGACGGTCTTCAGGGCTTCGACGATGCCGTTCTCGATGTCGGAAGGATCGGTCACGGCGGCCGCCGTCGCCTCGGGAGCTTCGGGTTGCGTGGCGGTTTCCTGCTCGGGCTTCATGATTCTCACTCCGTGGTGACGGGCTGATCCTTCTGGTCGAGCGCGGCCATGAGGGTGTGCCAGGCGAGGGTGGCGCACTTGACCCGCATCGGGTACTCGCGGACGCCGGTGAAGACGGCGAGCTTGCCGAGGTCCTCCCCCTCCTCCCCCTTGGTGACCATCTCGTGGAAGCCATGGAAGAGGTGGCGGGCCTCCTCGACGCTGCGCCCCTTGAGCGCCTCGGTCATCAAGGACGCGGAGGCGGTCGAAATGGCGCATCCGGCCCCCTGGAAGGAGATGCCCCGGATGCGGTCCCCCTCGAGGTCCAGATAGACCGTGATCCGGTCGCCGCAGAGAGGGTTGTTCCCTTCCGCCTGGTGGTTGGCCTCCGGCAGCGGCCCGAAGTTGCGGGGGCGCCGGTTGTGGTCGAGGATGACCTCCTGATAGAGATCGCGCAGGTCGCTCATCCGAACAGCTCCCGGGCCTTGTGGAGGGCGGCGGCCAGGGCCTCCACCTCCTCAGGGGTGTTGTAGAGGCCGAAGGAGGCGCGCGCCGTGGCGGGCACGCCGAAGCGCTCCATCACCGGCTGGGCGCAGTGGTGGCCGGCGCGGATGGCGATCCCGTCGTGATCGAGGATCGTCCCCAGATCGTGCGGATGGATGCCGTCCATCACGAACGAGAGCACCGCGGCCTTCCTGCGGGCCGTGCCGACGATCCGCAGGCCGGGGACCTCCGCCAGCCGCGCCGTGGCGAGGGCCAGCAATTCGCTCTCCCAGGCTCCCACGGCGGGCAGCCCCATGGCGGTCAGATAGTCGAGCGCCGCGGCCAGGCCGGCCGCCCCTTCGATGAACGGCGTCCCCGCCTCGAAACGGTGGGGGGGCGGCGCGTAGGTGGTCTTCTCGAAGCGGACCGTCTGCACCATGCCGCCGCCGCTCTGCCAGGGGGGCATGGCGTCCAGGATCTCCTTCCGTCCCCAGAGCACCCCGATGCCGCTCGGACCGTAGACCTTGTGGCCGGAGAAGGCGTAGAAGTCGCACCCCAGGTCCCGCACGTCCACCAGCATATGGGGCACCGCCTGAGCGCCGTCCACCAGGGCGAGGGCACCGGCCCGGTGGGCCATGGCGGCCATCTCGCGCACCGGATTGACCGTGCCCAGGGCGTTCGAGACGTGGGCGAAGGCGGCGATCCGGGTGCGGGGGGAGAGCAGCCGCTCGAATTCGTCGAGCCGGACCTCCCCGGCGTCGTCGATCGCCGCCACCCGCAGCTGCGCGCCGCGCTCCTCGCACAGCCGCTGCCAGGGGACCAGGTTCGAATGGTGCTCCAGGCCGGTGATCAGGACCTCGTCGCCCGGGCCGACGTTCCGGCGTCCCCAGGCTTCGGCCACCAGGTTGACCGACTCGGTGGTGCCGCGGGTGAAGACGGCCTCCTCCGCGCTCCGGGCGTTGAGAAAGCGGGCCACGGTCTCGCGGGCCCGCTCGCGCTGGGCGGTGGCGAGCTGCGAGAGGGTGTGGACGCCCCGCTCCACGTTGGCGTACCAGCCGCCGTAGCACTCCGCGATCGTCTCGGCCACGATCCGCGGCTTCTGGGTGGAGGCGGCGTTGTCGAGGTAGACCAGGGGGCGGCCGTGGATCTCGCGGGCGAGGATCGGGAAATCGGCCCGCACCCGAGCCAGGTCGTACGTGGAAGCCCTGGCCTGATCGACCACGGTCATCGGCTACACCGCCTGGCGGACGACCTCACCCATGGGCAGCCGGGTGAAGAGGAACTCCTCCAGATCCCGGCGCACCGGCTCGATCTTGATCCGCTCCACGATGTCGCTCGCGAAAGCGTAGGTCAGCAGGCTGCGGGCCGCCTCGGCGCCGATGCCGCGCGAGCGCAGGTAGAAGACCGCGTCCTCGTCGAGCTGGCCGACCGTGGAGCCGTGGGTGCACTTGACGTCGTCGGCGAAGATCTCGAGCTGGGGATTGGAGTTGGCGATGGCGTCCCGCGACAGCAGGAGGTTGCGGTTCGACTGCTTGGCGTCGGTCTTCTGGGCCCCCTTGTGGACGTGGATCAGGCCGTTGAACACCGCCCGGGACTTGCCGTCCAGCACCCCCTTGTACAGCTCGTGGCTGGCGCAGTGGGGCTTGGCGTGCTCGACCCGCATATGGTTGTCCACCACCTGCCGGCCGTCGCCGAAGTAGAGGCCGTTGAGGATGCAGTCGATCCCCTCGCCATCCAATACGGCGTTGACATCGTTGCGCACCAGGGCGCCGCCGATCGAGATCGAGTGCGAGCTGGGGACCGCGGCGCGCTCCCCCTGGACCTGGAAGGTCGCCAGGTGGAAGGCCCCCAGGCTCTCCCGCTGCACCTTGTAGTGATCGATCACGGCGCTCGGGCCCGCCACCAGCTCGGTCACCGGGGCGGTGAAATACGCCCCCTCGCCGGCGTAGGTCTCGACGATCGCCGTCTGGCTCCCCTCGCCGGCCACGAACAGGTTGCGCGGGAAGGAGAGCGTCGGCCGCCCCTCCTCTCCGGAAGAGAGGAAGAGCAGGTGGATCGGCCCGGTCACCGCGCCGCGGGGGACGTGGACGAAGGCGCCGTCGCGCAGGAAGGCGGTGTTGAGCGCCACGAACGGATGGCGGTCGAATTTCGCGAAGCGGGCGAGCCACGGCTCCAGCCGCTCGGGCTCCCGCGCCAGCACCTCGGCCAGGCTGGCCACGACCGTCCCCGGGGGGAGCTCGCCCACGAAGGAGTGACGGGGGGAGAAGCGGCCGTCCACGAACACCAGCCGCGCGGCGGCATCGAACGTGTGGGGCGCGAGCAGGCCCGGAGCCACGGCGTCCGGATCGTTCTCCGGCCAGTGGAAGGCCCCCTGAGCCACCGGGGCCACGTTGGTCAGCCGCCACTCCTCCTGCCGGAGGGTGGGGAAGCCCAGCTCCGCGAAGCGCGCGATCGCCCGCCGGCGCAGGGCCGTGAGCCCGGCGGGCTCGTTCAGGGTCTGCTGAAAGCGCTCGAATTCGGCGACATACCCCTCGACGCCTGTAATGGCGCTCTCGGAAGTGGTCACGGGCATGGTCTCAGGCCCCCACCGGCTGCGCCGCCGGATGCTCGGGCGCCATCCCCTCGAGCCAGGAGTACCCCTTCTCCTCCAGCTCCAGGGCCAGCTCCTTGCCGCCCGAGCGGACGAAGCGGCCGTCCACCAGCACGTGCACGTAGTCCGGCACGATGTAGTTGAGCAGCCGCTGGTAGTGGGTGATCACCAGGAACGAGCGGTCCTTGGCGCGCAGGGCGTTGACCCCGTCGGCCACGATGCGCAGGGCGTCGATGTCGAGCCCGGAGTCGGTCTCGTCCAGGATGCAGAGCCGCGGCTCCAGCACCGCCATGTGGAAGATCTCGTTGCGCTTCTTCTCGCCGCCCGAGAACCCCTCGTTGACCGGCCGGTTGAGCAGCCCCTCGTCCATCTGCACCAGCTTCATCTTGCCGCGCACCATCTTGAGGAACTCGATGGCGTCCATCTCCTGCAGGCCGCGGTGCTTGCGCACGGCGTTGAGCGCCGCCTTGAGGAAGTAGGTGTTGCCCACCCCCGGGATCTCGACCGGGTACTGGAAGGCCATGAACACCCCTTCGCGGGCCCGGTCCTCGGGGTCCATCTCCAGCAGGTCCTTGCCCTCGAACGTCACCTGGCCGGCGGTGACCTCGTAGGCCTCCTGGCCGGCCAGCACCCGGGCGAGCGTGCTCTTGCCCGAGCCGTTCGGCCCCATGATCGCGTGCACCTCGCCCGGCTGGATCGTCAGGTCGATCCCCTTGAGGATCTCGTTGCCGTCCACCGAGGCGTGGAGATTCTTGATCTCTAGCATTCCGGTCATCTCTCCCTCTCCATGGTCTTTTCCAAAACTACCCGACGCTCCCCTCCAGGTTGACCGCCAGGAGCTTCTGGGCCTCCACCGCGAACTCCATCGGCAGCTCGCGGAAGACCTCCTTGCAGAAGCCGTTGACGATCATCGACACCGCGTCCTCCGTCGAGATGCCGCGCTGGTTGCAGTAGAAGATCTGGTCCTCGCCGATCTTCGAGGTGGTCGCCTCGTGCTCCATGCGGGCCGTCGGGTTCTGGACGTCGATGTAGGGGAACGTGTGCGCTCCGCACTGATCGCCGATCAGCATCGAGTCGCACTGCGAGAAGTTGCGGGCGTTGTCTGCGCCTTTGAGGATGCGGACCGAGCCGCGGTAGGTGTTCTGGCCGTGTCCGGCCGAGATCCCCTTGGACACGATGGTGCTCTTGGTGTCCTTGCCGATGTGGATCATCTTGGTGCCGGTGTCGGCCTGCTGGTACCCCTTGGTCAAGGCCACCGAGTAGAACTCGCCCACCGAGTGATCCCCCTTGAGGATCACGCTCGGGTACTTCCAGGTGATCGCCGAGCCGGTCTCGACCTGGGTCCAGGAGATCTTCGCGTTGGCGCCGTCGCACTTGCCGCGCTTGGTCACGAAGTTGTAGATCCCCCCCTTGCCGTTCTCGTCGCCCGGATACCAGTTCTGGACCGTCGAGTACTTGATGGTGGCGTCCTTGCGGGCCACCAGCTCGACCACGGCGGCGTGGAGCTGGTTCTCGTCGCGCATCGGCGCCGTGCACCCCTCCAGGTAGGAGACGTAGGCCCCCTCGTCCGCGATGATCAGCGTGCGCTCGAACTGCCCCGAGTTGCGGGCGTTGATCCGGAAGTAGGTGGAGAGCTCCATCGGGCAGCGCACCCCCTTCGGCACGTAGACGAACGAGCCGTCCGAGAAGACCGCCGAGTTGAGGGTGGCGAAGTAGTTGTCCGAGTAAGGCACGACCGAGCCCATGTACTCCTGCACCAGCTCGGGGTGGTTGCGGATCGCCTCGGAGAACGAGCAGAAGATGATCCCCGCCTCGGCCAGCTTCTCCTTGAAGGTGGTCGCCACCGAGACGCTGTCGAACACCGCGTCCACGGCGACCCCGGCGAGAATGGCCCGCTCGTGCAGCGGGATGCCCAGCTTCTCGTAGGTCTTGAGGATCTCGGGATCGACCTCCTCCAGGCTCTTGGGGCCGGACCCCTTAGGCTTGGGCGCCGCGTAGTAGGAGATCGCCTGGTAGTCGATCGGCGCGTAGTGGACGTTGGCCCAGGTCGGCTCCTCCATGGTGAGCCAATGGCGGTAGGCCTTGAGGCGCCATTCGAGCATCCACTCGGGCTCCCCCTTCTTGGCGGAGAGCCGGGCGATGACCTCCTCGTTCAGCCCGGGCGGGAAGGTCTCCTGCTCGACGTCGGTGACGAAGCCGAACTTGTAGTCCTGCGCCGCGAATTGCTCGATGGTGCTGGTTTCGGTGGTCTGCATGGCTTACCTCGATATCGCAAAGTCCCAGGGACCGGAATTCAAGCCTCTTGAAGCTGGGCCCCGGCGAGCTCGCCGCGCCCGAGGGTGACCAGCTGCTGCTTCTTGGGCTGGGCCATCTCCGCCAGGGAGATCCCCTCCAGGGCGGAGCGCACGGCCAGGTTGATCCGCTGCCAGTTGCTGCGCACGGGGCAGAGCGCCTCGTGGGAGCAGTCGCTCTCGACGCTGATGCACTCCGTGATGGCGATCGGCCCTTCCAGGGCGGCGATGATCTCGGCCATCGAGATCTCCTCGGCCGGCCGGGCCAGGCTGTATCCCCCCTTGACGCCGCGGTGCGAGGCGAGGAGCCCGTCGCGCGCCAGGAGCTTGAGGATCTTGCTGACCATCGGCAGCGGCAGCCGCGTCTCGGCGGCCAGCTCCGGAGCGGCGTACTGCCGGTCCGCGTGGGCCGCGAGGTGCGTCAGGAGGACGATCCCGTAGTCGGTCTGTTTCGTGATGCGGATCATGCCGTCCCGCCCTTCTGCTGTCTGATAGTGAAAACCGTACCGAAACAGTACGAATTCCATCGAATCATAGCAGGGGTGGGGGGATTGTCAACCGGGGGGCTCTACTCCTGGGGTTCCGGATCTTCTTCGGCGAGATAGCGATCGTGGTTGACGCTGACGTCGCTCACACCGCTCCCCTTTTCGGCGGGAGTCGGGCGGAACGGGTGTTGAGCGGGACGATACTCATGGTTCGCGAGCCTTTCCTCCAACGGGATCTGCTCCTGGGATGAGCGAGAGAGGGACGGGCGAGGCCACGGGGCGTCCCTCACAGTCTCCAAATTCTGCACCCGGCCGCTCCTGGAGCCACTGTGCCAGACGGGCCGCGATCTCCTTCTCGTCGGCTTCGGGGAATTGCCGGCGAAGGTTCTGGCGCATCATCTCCACCCCGACCTCGAAGAGGTCCATGGCGGCGCGGAAGCGGCGGGCGGCGAGGGCGTCGTCCATCAGGTCTCCACTATGCGGGACTATAGTACACTATTGACTCGTCAGGGGGCGATTTCTTTCTACGGAAGAGGACAAGCACTTGGACGCTATCTACGCTCTTCTTGGGGCGAGGTCCAATTCCGAAGAGTCTGATGTAGCTGCTCGACATAACGAGCACCAGCCGCAGGATCGTTATGCCGAGATTGCCGCGTTTGTTGCTGAGCATGGAGGCTCCGAGCTCGATCTCGACAAAGATCTGGAGCAGGCAGGTGTCGAAGCGCTCCTGAGGTTTCTGGAAAGTAAGTCAGCCCCGGAGGGGGCGTAGGCGTAAAGTAGGGACGGCCTACCAAATCACCAAGCCCCGAAGGGGCGCAGGTTCACGGACCACTGCCAAACGTTCACAGCTCACGTGGTCCACCGGGAAGGTTCTTTGCTTGTCCGTCAAGTATGGAAGAGGAGCAGAGATGGATCCTGCTCCGAGCGACAGGAGGCTGCCATGCGATCCCTTCGACTCTCGGTATTCCTTCTTCTCGGATTATTGCTTTTTGAAAGCGGGGCGAGTTGCTCGACCCGCCGTTCTTCTGGCTTGAGCCCTCAGCCGACCCCATATCAGACCTTCTCCGGTGCAAATCTTTCTCTATTCGCGTGGGCTGGAAATCACGTCGCATTCCTGACCTCTGAAGCCAACCGCGATCCGGCGGTCATGGCAAGGCTTCTTCAAGTGTTCGACCGAGTCTACGACTACTATCATCAGGCCACGGGACGGGAGCCTGCACCGGCCAAGACTTTTCAAGGTCGCGATACGATCGCCGTCGTCGATCAGACCTGCGGCGCGGGATGTGGGCTTCTCGGCTCTACTGGGATCGAACTCCTCAAGAGCACGTTCGAGATCCTGTATACGGGTGTTCGCGACCGCAACCAATTCGACCAGGTTGTCTTCTACGAATTCGGTAGAAATTTCTGGTTCTTCAATGACCAGATTCAGTACAAACAGCCCGATAGTCAGGATTCGGTGGCGACAGGATATGCGGTCTATATGCGGTTCATGTCGATGGACAACACGGGTGTTAAGCCGGGTCCGTTTAATGGTGTGGCCTTCAGCAAATTCCGTATGACCGTAGAAGACCTGGTTACGAGCTACGAAGCCGATCCTAAGCTGACTTGGAGCAACACTCTGCGCGTAGGATCGGCACCTGCCAATCCGCTGGGTCTTAGTGGTACCGATCTGTTCGCTTCGTTCTTGATGCGTTTGACCCGGATATATGGAGCTACATTTCCACTGCACTTATGGCCAGCCGTTGCGGCTCGTCCGCCAGCTCGTACAACCCAAGACGCTGTCGACAATTTGGTTCTAGCGGCCTGTGCCGCAACGTCCAAGAATCTTGTGGAGGTATTCGCCGACCGGTGGCGTTGGCCGGTCAGCTCTATGGCTCGCTCAGAAGCAAAAACCCGGTTTGGTCCTCCGGTAAAGCTCCCATGAAGGGGATCGCTATTTTTGCAGCATCCGCCCCAGCAATCCCCCAGGGGCTGCGTACGGCCTGAGCTTCTCGTAGGGCACGGTCACCCGCTCCTCGCAGGCCTGGACGACGTGTGGCCATTCGGGTTGGACC
>JAICSG010000769.1 GCA_025937035.1 Thermoanaerobaculia bacterium
CAGGATCTGCGAGCGCTCGACGTAGCGCCGCTCGGCCAGCAGATCGATCAGCCGGCCGCCGGACGCCTGGTGCTCGGAGGCGGCCCGGCCGAGGTCCGGAGCGCTGATCATCCCCTCCTTGAGGAGGATCTGGGCGAGCCCCTCCTCCAGGGTCTGATTGAGGGCGTCGGCGGCCACGATGCGGCCGTTGAGGAAGGAGATGGCGACGATGTCCTGCTGGCCCTGGACCGTCAGGATGCCGGTCTTCTTCTGCTGGGAGACCAGTTGGAGGATCTCCGGGAGCTTGAAGAGGTCTAGGGTACCTTCAACCGCCATGGCTCACAGCCCTCAAACCTCGGCCCGCAGCTCCCGCCGGAGGCGGACGCCGAAGTAGATCGCAATCCCCAGGATCGCGAGGATCCAGGACCAGGAGCTTCCAGGATCATACCGCCAGGGGATCGGCGTGCCGAGCCTGCCGAGGAGCGGCAGCATCAACAGGGCGGTCGGCACCAGGAGGGCGAGGAAGGACCTCACCCCCTCGCCGACCTCGGCCGAGGCGACCCCGGGGAGCAGGATGCGCCCCCAGCGGTCGAACGCCCCCTCCGGGAACACCTCCACCGCCCGCTCGGTGTAGCCGAAGGGGCGCCGCGCCAGGTGCAGGGTGAAGGCGATCAGCACCAGGCCCAGGGAGAGGAACACCGAGAGCCCCCGGCCGAGCACCTCCAGCGGCCCCGAGCGCACCTCCCGCCCGGACCAGCTCTTCGCCAGCTCCCGCCGGATCTCGGGGATGCGGTTGAGGCCGCCCGGGAGGGCCACCACCCGCAGCTGGTTGGCCATCCAGGTGTTCACCCGCGCGAGGTCGAGGTCCTGGGCCCGCTTCAGGGCGCTCCTCTGCTCGTCGAAATTGTAGGACTCGGAGTAGGCCTGGCTCAGGTTGTACGGCGCGGCGGGGTTGCGGGGATCGGCGGTGGCGGCCTGCTGATAGCTCTGGATGGCGCCGCTGAAGTCCCCCTTCAGGAAGAAATAGTCGCCGAGGTCGATCAGCGCGGCGGCGTTGTTGGGCTCCGTCTCCAGGACCTGCTTGTAGAGCGCCCGGGCGAGCTCCCACTGGTTGAGAGTACGGTGGACGTCCGCCAGGAGTTGCTTGACGGCGATGCTCTGCGGCAGCACCCCCCGCAGCACCCCGAGATCCGCGAACAGGCTGCCGTAGAGACGGTGGTCCTGCAGGCCCTGCATGGCGAGGCCCGGCGGCGAGAGAGCCACCGCCACCTGCCGGCGCTGCAGCTCGACGAGTTGGGGAGCGGCCCCCAGGAGGAGCCAGAGCGCGATCATCACCGCGCGCTCGCTCGTCGAGGCGTAGCCCCAGAGCAGGACCGACGCGTAGAGGATCAGCCAGAGGGGGCCCTGGGGGAGCGCCAGCGGCCAGAGCAGGGCCACCCCGGCGAGCCCGTAGGCCGCCCGGCGCGGCAGCCTGCGGCCGAAGAGGTCCACCAGGTCCTGGAAGAGGGAGGTCCCCTTGGTCAGCATCTGCACGGCGAGGAACAGGCCGCCGGTCACCAGCAGGAGGATCAACACCCAGAGGAGGAGGTCCTGGAGCCAGAGATCGCGCTCCAGAGCGTGCAGGAAGATCCGGGGGTAACCCTTCAGGCGGGCCGCGGCGTACCCGAGGTAATTCCCTTGCAGCCGGTCCACCTCGGCCTCGGCGAAGGCCGTCTCGGGCCGTCCGGGATCGAACCGCTCGGCGGCGTCGATCTCCCATTGGGCCCGCTCGAAGTTCTTCTGCCGGGCCGACTGCACGGCGCGCACGGTGGCGCCGGCGGCGAGGTCGGGCAGGCGGCGCATCCCGAGCTGGCGCGCGATCTCCAGCAGCTCGTTCACCGACCGGTCCGCCTGCTCCCGGTTGGTCTGGACGATCCAGTCGAGCCACTGCTCCTCGAGCTGCTTGAGCGTCTGGCGCACCGGAGCGGTCATCTCGACCCCGGTGAGCTGCGGCGACGACGCCTCTCCCGCCGCCGCGAGGGGTAGCAGGAAGGCCAGCGCGAGGACCGCGAGGACCGCGCGCCAGGAGCGTCTATCGACTCTTTTGAACATATCGGACCCGCAAACGATACAGCAGGTCCTCCAAAAAAGCTCGCTCCTGAGGGGTCAGATTCCCCGCCGTCTTCTGGTGCAGCACTTCCAGCAGGTCGATATGGAGGCGAGCCATCTCCAGATTGGTGGCCGCCTGGCCGTCGGGCAGCCGGGCGTCGCCGAGGTAGATCGGCACCGGCTCGGCCATCATCGCCACCAGATCGTAGAAGCTCGGCCCCCCGAGCTCCCCCGGCTCCTCGGGATACTCCTCGGGATACTCCAGCCCGGCCGCAGGCCCCAGCGGCGGCTCCGGGGCCCGCCGCGGCGCCTCGCCGGGGGACGCCACCCGGGGGGGCTCGGACCGTGGCGGCTCGGGGTGGGGAGCGGGCTCCGCCGGGGCCGCCGAGGTCGATTTTTCGTTGAGGAACCGGTACTCTTCCCTCAGATCGCCCTCGGGCGTGAACATCCGCTTGTCGGTGACCTTGAGCTCTTTCTTCTCGTTCGGCACGTCGGACCCCTATGATAGAAAATCCCGACCTTCAGAAGCTCGTCGACCTCGTCGCCCGTCTGCGCGCCCTGGACGGCTGCCCCTGGGACCGCGAGCAGACTCTGCCGGACGTGCGCGCCTATCTCCTGGAGGAGGCGCACGAGCTGGCCGGAGCCATCGACGGCGGCGACTGGGACGAGCTGGCCGAGGAGCTGGGGGACATGCTCTTTCAGGTCGCCTTCATCGGGCGCCTCGCCGAGGAGGCCGGCGCCTTCAGACTCTCACAGGTGATCGACCGCGTCCACCGCAAGATGGTGGAGCGCCACCCGCACGTCTTCGGAGGTGAGGCGCTGGCCGA
>JAICSG010000920.1 GCA_025937035.1 Thermoanaerobaculia bacterium
CGGTCTCCACACAATGTAGAGACGCCCCGTGGGGCGTCTCCTCCGGCGCGACCTCCCCGAGTTGAGAATGGGTTCTATTCACCGATGATCTTGATCATCACCCGCTTGGGGCGCCGGCCGTCGAATTCGCCGTAGAAGATCTGTTCCCAGGGGCCGAAGTCGAGGCGGCCGTCGGTGATCGCCACCACCACCTCGCGGCCCATGATCTGCCGCTTGTGGTGGGCGTCCGCGTTGTCCTCGCCGGTGCGGTTGTGCTGGTAGCGCTGCGGGCTGGAATCGAAGGGGGCCAGCTCCTCCAGCCAGCGCTTGTAGTCCTGGTGCAGGCCGGGCTCGTCGTCGTTGATGAAGACGCTCGCCGTGATGTGCATGGCGTTGACCAGGCAGAGCCCCTCCCGGACCCCGCTCTCCGCCACCGCCCGCTCCACCTCCGCCGTGATGTTGACGAAATCCATCCGCGCCGGGACGTTCATCGTCAGATGCCGCGTCAGCGATCTCATGCTCCTCCCTCGGGTTGGCCGGGGGCCGTCTTCTGAGCGAGACCGGTCTCCAGCCGCCGCACCCGCTCATTCTTCTTGTCCCGGGCCGCCGCCTTGCGCAGCCACTTCGCCGCCTCCCGCCGGTCGCCGCCGGCGAGCGCCGCCAGCCCCAGGGCGGCGTAGGGCTCCGGATCGTCGCGATTCAACCACATCGCGCGCCGGTAGAAACGCCGCGCCTCGTCCAGACGGCCGTGCGACAGCGAAAGATCCCCCAGCGCGAGATAGCTGAACGGGTTCTGCACGCTCACCCGGGTCGACAGCGCCAGCAGGTCGTCCGCCTCCTGGGGGTGCCCGCGCAGGCGCAGGAGGGCGGCCAGGTTCTGGTACGCGGCGGCCCCCTCGGGATTCACCTCCAGCGCCTTCCGGTAGGCCGCCTCGGCGCCGTCGAGATCCCCGGCCCGCCGCAGGCCGACCCCGAGGTCGATCCAGGCGTCGCCGAGCTCGGGAGCGATCCGCACCGCCTTGCGCAGCCACGGCAGGGAGTCGTCCAGGCGACCGGCGCGGAGGAGCTCGGCGCCGTGATTGGAATGATAGAGGGCGATCGCCGTGAGGTCGTCGAGCTGGCGGATGTGCCGGTACTCCGCCTTGGGCGCGTTGGTGAACTCGAGGATCTTGACCTTGCCGCCCCCCAGGGCGAATCCGGCGCTGACGTGCCCCGAGATCACCAGCAGGTCCCCCTCGCGCTCGAACCGCTCGACGTCGTCCACCCCGAGGTAGAAGGCGGGGATGCCGAGCTCGCGCGCCAGGCCCACGAACAGGCTGGTGAATCCCAGGCAGTTGGCCTTGTGGGAGGCGAAGGCCTCGCGGGCCGTGTTGGTGCTCACCCCTTCATAGGTCAGCCCGAGCCCGCCCGAGCTGACGATCGCGGTGAGCAGGCGCTCCAGGCGCTGCTCGGGGGCGCCGGTGTCGGGCACCTGGGAGTGGACCCAGGCCCGCATCTCGTCCGTGACCTCGAAGGGGACGACGACCGAGGCGGGGTCGACTCCGCGCTGGCGCAGCGCGTGGGCCACGCCCGCGACCGTGGTCGGCCCCGCCGAGGCGCATCCGGCGAGGAGGACGAGGACGGCCGCGAGAGAGATCCCCCGCATCGGCGTGGTCCGGAAGGGCGGCGTCAGGCGGTCCGCGCCGTGGGGCGCCAGAACCGGAAGAGCACCTTCTTGACTCCCAGGTAGAGCAGGCCCACCACGAGCAGGAAGGCGAGGAGCGGCACCGTGATCGCCAGCACGGCGAGCATCGCCGAGCCCCCCGCCTCGGCCGTGGCGAGGACCGGATTGCCCAGGCCGCCGGTGGTGAAGGAGGAGATGTGGCGGGTCACGGAGGTGATCCCCTGGAAGACCGCCGTGGTGCCGCCGCCGGCCACCACGGCCAGCGTCCACTTGAGGAACGGGCTGACGTCGGTGGTCATCGCCGAGGCGGTCACCACGATCCCGGCCACCACCGCGGCCGGGGTGGCGACCGTGTCGAGCAGGTTGTCGACCCAAGGGATGTAGTAGCCGGCGATCTCCAGGACCGTGGCCACCGCGAAGGAGAGCAGGGCCGGCGTCGAGCCGATCCAGCCGAAATTGGGGCCGAGCGCCAGATGGCCCACCCCGGCGCGCGAGGCCAGGCTCATGATGAGCAAGGGGACGAAGACCCGGAAGCCGCACGCGGCGGCCAACCCGAGGCCGATCAGAATGCTGAGCACGGTTTCCACCATTTCCCCTCCCCTCCTTTCGTCACTCCATGGTAACGCAGGGAGGGCCCCGCTTACTTCCAGGCCGGCTCGGTCCCTTGTTTGGGTGCCCAGGCGAGGGTCAGAAAACGGACC
>JAICSG010000828.1 GCA_025937035.1 Thermoanaerobaculia bacterium
CCGGACGGCAAGCTCATCTACTTCAGTGTGGAGGAGGGGGGGAACATACACCTGGCGCGGGTTCCGGCCGCGGGCGGCAAGGTCGAGCGGGTGGTCGACGGCGAGCGCGTCATCGAAAACTACACCCTGGGTTCCCGAGGGCAGATCGTGGCTCTGGAGAGCACTCCGGGGAGGCCTGCCGAGGTCGCCGCCTTCGAGGGGGGCTCGCCGCGCTTTCTGACCGCGGTGAACGGCGATTTCCTGAAAGGGATCCGTCTGGGCGAGGTGAAGCGCATCCAGGCGACCAGCGCCGACGGCACCAAGATCGACGCCTTCCTGACTCTGCCCCCGGATTACAAGCCGGGGACGAGGCTGCCGACCATCCTGCGTATCCACGGCGGGCCGACCTCGCAGTACAGCACCGCCTTCAACCAGGAATGGCAGATGCTGGCCGCCTATGGCTACGCGGTGGTCGGCGCCAATCCGCGGGGATCGACCGGCTACGGCAGCGCGTTCAGCCGGGCCATCTGGGCCGACTGGGGAAACAAGGACTTCCAGGACGTGATGGCCGCCGTCGATCAGGTGATCGCCATGGGGGTGGCCGATCCCGACCATCTGGGGGTCGGAGGGTGGAGCTACGGCGGCATCCTGACCGACCACGTGATCACCAAGACGACCCGCTTCAAGGCGGCGACCTCGGGGGCGAGCGAGGTCAACTACCTGGCCAACTACGGCACCGACCACTATCAGAGGGAGTGGGAGGCGGAGCTGGGATTGCCCTGGAAGAACCCCGAGGGTTGGATGCGGATCTCCCCCTTCTTCCAGATCGACAAGGCGACCACCCCGACGCTCGTTCTCGGCGGCTCGGACGACGTCAACGTGCCGTTCCTCAACTCCGAGCAGCTCTACCAGGCCCTCCGCCGCCTGGGCCGCGACACCGAGCTGGTGGTCTACCCCGGCCAGAGCCACGGCATCTCCAAGCCGAGCTACCAGAAGGACCGCTACGAGCGGTATCTGGCGTGGTATGGCAAGTACTTGAAGGGGGAGGCTCCGAAGGGGGAGGCTGTGACGGCGAAGGCGCCGTGAACGTATGATGTCTTCAAGGACCCCTCTCGGGCGGCGGGAAATGTCGACCGCCGCCCGGCCGTTCTGACCCAACGATGTACAACCAGTTCTACGGCTTCCGCGAGCCGCCGTTCAACATCACGCCGGACCCCCGGTTCCTGTTCTTCAGCGACCGGCACCGGGAGGCGTACAACCACATCCTGTTCGGCATCCGGGAGCGGAAGGGGTTCATCCAGATCACCGGCGAGGTGGGCGCGGGCAAGACCACCCTCTGCCGGGCGCTGCTCGATGAGCTGGGCCCCAGCTACGTCACCGCCCTGATCCTCAACCCCTGCCTCAACCCCGAGCAGCTCCTGCGGACCATCCTCAAGGAGCTGGGGCTCCAGCCCGGCGACGCGGACCGCGCCACCTGTCTGGAGATGCTCAATACCTTCCTCCTGGAGCAGCTCGCTCAGGGGAACGACGTGGTGCTGCTGATCGACGAGGCCCAGGACCTCGGCGCCGAGCTGCTGGAGCAGGTCCGCCTCCTCTCCAACCTGGAGACCGATCAGCGCAAGCTTCTGCAAATCGTCCTCGTGGGCCAGCCGGAGCTGCGGGACAAGCTCAACGAGCGCGGCCTGCGCCAGCTCCGCCAGCGGATCACCGTGCGCTACCATCTGACGCCGCTCTCCCGGCCCGAGGTCGAGCACTACATCCACCACCGGCTCCAGGTGGTGGGGGCCAATGGCCGTCCGGCCTTCACGCCGTGGGCGGTCCGCTCGGTCTTCCGCTACTCGGGAGGGATCCCGCGACTGGTGAACGCCGTCTGCGACAAGGCGCTGCTGGCGGGGTACGTGGACGGCACGGATCTGCTGACCTGGAAGCAGGTGCGGCGGGCGATCCGCGAGCTGGAGGGGAAGCTCACATGAGCCTGATCAGCGACGCTTTGAAGAAGGCCCGGCAGGAGGCCGCGCGGCAGGATTCCCTCCGCTCGGGATTGCCCTACGCGGTGGGAGCCGCCACCGCGCCCGCCCCGCGCACCCCCTGGATCACGCTGCTGGCGGGTCTGGGCGCCGGCTGCCTGCTCGCTGCGGCCATCTTCGCCATCGCCTTCTTCGGCGGCTGGGGGCCGTTCCAAAGGCCCGCCGCGCAGACCCAGGTCGCGGCGGCCCCTGCTGCTCCACAGCCGCAACCCGTGGCGCCGCCCCCGAGCCAGCCCGCGGTCCAGGCGCCTGTCCCCAAGCCCGTGGCCGTCGAGGAGAAGCCCGCGCCGAAGCCCGCTCCCGAGCCGCCCAAGCGCGAGCCGGAGGCGGTCAAGCCGACGCCGTCCCCGGTTGCCGCCGCCCCCCGCCCCGCTCCGGAGCCGACTCCGGCCGCACCGCCGGTAAAGACGGCCCCCGCGCCTCAACCCGTCGCTGAAACTCCGGCTCCAGTCCCTGCGCCCGCGCCGGTCCAGGGGGCCCCGGCTCCCGCCACGCCTCCGCAGTCCGCGCCCGAGGGCGGTCTGACCGAAGGGGGCACTTACACCGGCGAGCTCCCGGTGCCCGGGGGAGGCAGCGTCAAGCTGAACGGCATCGTCTACTCCCCGGACCATCCGATCGCCGTCCTGGACGGCCGGGTGATGGGCCCGGGAGAGAATGTGCAGG
>JAICSG010001095.1 GCA_025937035.1 Thermoanaerobaculia bacterium
CCGTCCTCGGGGATGAGGACGTAGTCTTCGTAGGTCAGCTTGCGGGCGAGATCTGGGAGAGCCATACACGTCTCCTGCGGACCCTCTCATCCTACCATGAGGGCTCCTGCCGGCCGCGGGTCCGTTCCCGTTTCCCGTAAGCTCGGTGAGTCACGTTCCTCGAAGACGGAACCTATCATGTCGTGGATGGGCTGGAAGGCCGGCGAGGACGCCGACGGTCCCAGAGAGCTACGCCCGGAGAGTGGCTGAAGGCCCTTACCGCTTCCCCAGCAGATCCATCAACACCGCCACCTCCGACTCCACCCCGGTCGCGATCGTGGGGTCGCGGTCGGGGGCGAAGAGGCTGGAGTGGAGGGAGGGGGGCTGCTTACCGGCCGCGGCGAGCTCTTTGAGCTTCGCGGGATCGCCGGCTCCCAGGCTCCACTGGACCGCCGGGACTCCCGCCAGGCCGTACTCGCTGAAGTCCTCGGAGGCCATCTGCGGCGGCAGGTCGAGGACGTTGCCGTCCCCGAAGGTCCGGCGGAGGGTCGTTGCGATCCGCGCGGTCAGCTTGGGGTCGTTGTAGGTCGCGGGGCAGCTCTCGACGACCGCGAAGGCCGGCTCCTTGGGGGCTCCCGCCGCCTCGGCCTCGGCCTTGGCGATGCGCTGGATGGCGGCCAGAACGTGGTCGCGGACCTCCTTCTTGTAGGCACGGACGGTGATCTGCAGCTTCACCTCATCCGGAATGATGTTGTGCTTGTTGCCGCCGTGGATCGAGCCCACGGTGACCACCGCCGGGTCCTGCGGATTCATCTCGCGGGCGACGATCGTCTGGAGCGCCAGGACCGTGCGGGCGGCGATCACGACCGGGTCGACGGTCGTCTGCGGCGAGGCGCCGTGGCCGCCCTTGCCGTAGATCGTCAGGTCGACCGAGTCGGAGCTCGCGAGGGTGTAGCCCGAGGTGACGCCGAGCTGCCCGGCCGGGAGGTTCGGGGTGTCGTGGAGCGCCACCACGAAGTCGGGCTTGGGGAAGCGGGTGAAGAGCCCGTCCTTGAGCATCGCCCGGGCGCCCCGGATCCTCTCCTCAGCCGGCTGGCCGATGAAGACGAGGGTGCCGTGCCAGTCGGCCTTGCGGCGCGCCATCTCGGCCGCGGTCCCCACCAGGGCCGTCATGTGGACGTCGTGCCCGCAGGCGTGCATGACCGGCACCTCGGCGCCCGCGTCGTCCTTGACCCGCACGGTGCTGGCGTAGGGGAGGCCGGTCTTCTCCTCGACCGGCAGGGCGTCGAGCTCGGTGCGCAGCATCACGGTGGGGCCGGCGCCGTTCTTGAGCACCCCCACGACCCCGGTGCCGCCGACCCCGGTCGTCACCTGGAAGCCCGCCTGGCGGAGCCGGTCGGCGACCTTGGCGGCCGTCCTCTCCTCGTGCAGCGAGAGCTCCGGGTTGCGGTGGAGGTCGATGTAGAAGTCCCGGAGGTCCGGCGACAGGGTCCTGGGAGCTGGAGCCGCGGCCCCAGGCAGGGCGTGAAGCAGGGAGAGGAGAGCGATCGAGGCCACGATGGGGAAACGACGCATAGGGTCTCCGTGAGAAGATGGAATCCGCCGGGGAGAATACCAGGAGCCGCCGGAAGAAGCGCCAGGCCGTTCGGCGCTTCGCCGTTCCCGCGCGGCCCCGCGGGACAATGTTCCGTCGCTGGAGGGGAACCGTTCCCCCAAAAAGGGGAACGTTCCAACCTGTTGGGGGAATGTTCCGTCCAACAAGACGGATGTTCCAACCCGTCGGACGGATGTTCCAACCGAACGGACGGAACATTCCCCCTCTCGGACGAACGTTCCATCCAAAGGTTGGAACATCCTCCCCAACCGATGGAACATTCCCCCG
>JAICSG010000745.1 GCA_025937035.1 Thermoanaerobaculia bacterium
CGGCAGGGCCCGCCGGTCGAGCTTGCCGCTGGGGGTCAGCGGCAGCGCCTCCAGGGGGACGAAGAGCGACGGCAGCATGGCCTCCGGCAGCCAGTCGCGCAGGAAGTCGCGCAGGGGCGCGGGCGCGGCGTCCGCGCCCGGCCGGGGGACCACCCAGGCGACCAGCCGCGCCCCGTTCGCGTCCGCCCCCACGGCCGCCGCCGCCACCGCCGGATGCCGCAGCAGCGCCGCCTCGACCTCCCCGGGCTCGACGCGCACGCCGCGCACCTTGACCTGGCTGTCGGCGCGGCCGAGGAACTCCAGGTTGCCGTCCGGCAGCCGGCGGGCGAGGTCCCCGGTGTCGTAGAGCCGCTCGCCCGGCGCGTCTGCGAAGGGGTCGGGCACGAACCGCTCGGCGGTGAGATCGGGGCGGCCGAGGTAGCCGCGCGCCACCCCCGCGCCGCCCACGTGCAGCACCCCGGCGGCGCCGGCCGGCACGGGCGATCCCGCGCGGTCGAGCAGGTGGACGCGGGTGTTGCCGATCGGGCGGCCCAGGGGGACCCGCAGCGGGTCCTGGCCGGGCGCGCAGACCCAGCGCGTGGTGTCGATGGAGATCTCCGTGGGGCCGTACTGGTTGTCGAGCGGCACGCCCGGGAAGCGGGCCAGGAAGCGCTCGCGCAGGGCCGGCGACAGCGCCTCGCCGCCCGCGAAGACCTGGCGCAGCGAGGGGAGAGCGGGCGTCCCCTCCTCGCTCAGGAAGACGTCGAGCATCGAGGGGACGAAGTGGACCAGGGTCACCCCGTGGGCCCGGATGGCGCGGGCCAGATAGGCGGGATCGACGTGGCCGCCGGGCCGGGCCACCACCAGCCGGGCGCCGGCGAGCAGCGGCGCGAACAGCTCCCAGATGGCGAAGTCGAAGCCGAACGCCGCCTTGAGCAGCACCGCGTCGGCGGGGCCGAGCCGGTAGGCGTGCTGCGCCCAGAGCAGCCGGTTGACCAGGCCGCGATGGGGGAGCATCACCCCCTTGGGACGGCCGGTCGAGCCGGAGGTGAAGATCACCGCCGCCAGGTTGTCCGCCGTGGGACGGAGCGCCGGGGCCTCCTCTCCGGAGTCGGTCTCTTTTTCCTCCTCGTCGTCCAGGAGGAGCACCCGGGCGCGGTGCGGCGGGAGCTGGCCGGCGAGGGCGGAGGTGGTCAGCAGGACGGGCGCGGCGGTGTCCTCCAGCATGGCGGCCAGGCGGCCGGAGGGGTAGCCGGGGTCGAGCGGCACGTAGGCGCCGCCGGCCTCGAGCACGCCCAGGACGGCCACCACCAGGGCGGCCGAGCGCTCGGCGAAGAGGCCCACGGGGACCTCGGGCCCCACCCCCAGCCGGCGCAGCCGGCGGGCCAGGCGCTCCGCCCTGCCGGCGAGCTCACCGTAGGTCAGCTCGCCGTCCTCGGCCACCACCGCCGGGGCGCCCGGCGTGCGCGCCGCCTGGGCCGCCACCAGCTCGTGCAGGCAGCGGCCGAGGGGGAGCGGCAGCGCCGTGTCGTTCCATTCCCCCGCGAGCTGCCAGCGCTCGGCGGGCGAGAGGAGCGGCGCCCGGGAGACCGGCCGGCCGGGATCGGCCACCAGCCCGCGCAGCAGCGTCTCCAGGTGGGCCATCCAGCGGCGCGGGGTGGCGGGGTCGAAGCGCTCGGTGCTGTAGCCGACCTGGAAGATCAGCTCCTCGTCCCCCTCCCAGACGTTCACGTCCAGGTCGAACTGCGCCGTGTGGGACTCGAACGGCAGCGTGGAGAGCGAGAGACCCGGGAGGTCGATCGTGCCCATCGGGGCGTTCTGGAGGGAGAAGAGGACCTGAAAGAGGGGGCTCACGGCGAGTTGCCGCTCGGGGCGCAGCTCCTCGACCAGGCGCTCGAAGGGGAGATCCTGATGGGCGTAGGCGCCCAGGGTGGCGGCGCGCGCCCGGCCGATCAGCTCGTCGAACGGCGGATCTCCCGCGAGGTCCCCCCGCAGGACGAGGGTGTTGACGAAGAAGCCGATCAGCGGCTCGATCTCGGCCCGGTTGCGGTTGGCGATCGGCGAGCCGACGTTGAGGTCCTCGGTCCCGGTCAGGCGCCCCAGCAGGGCCTGGAAGGCGGCGAGCAGGACCATGAACGGGGTGGCCTCGTGGCGGCGGGCGAGCAGCGCCACCTCGCGCCGGAGGCCGCCGGCCAGGGAGACGATGAAGTGCTCTCCCGCGTGGGTGCGCGCGGCGGGCAGCGGCCGGTCCGCCGGCAGGTCGAGCACGGCCGGCGCGCCGGCCAGCCGCTCCCGCCAGTAAGCGAGCTGGCGCTCCAGCACCTCGCCGGTGAGCCACCCCCGCTGCCAGACGGCGAAGTCGGCGTACTGGATCGCGAGCTCCGGCAGGGGGGAGGGGGCGCCGGCCACGGCGGTGGCGTAGAGCTGGGTGATCTCGCGCACCAGCACTCCCATCGACCAGCCGTCGGAGACGATGTGGTGCATGTCGAGCAGGAGGGCCTGCTCGGCGGGGGCGAGCCGCAGCAGGGTGGCGCGCAGGAGGGGGCCGCGCGCGAGGTGGAACGGGCGCGCCGCCTCCTCGTCCGCCAGGCGCCCCGCCTCACGCTCGCGCCGGGCGGCCGGCAGCGCCGAGAGGTCGACCAGCGGCAGATGCCAGGGCGCGGGGGGCGCGATCACCTGCGCCACCTGTTTGCCCGCCACCACCCGGAAGGTGGTGCGCAGCACCTCGTGCCGGCGCGCGATCTCGCCCAGCAGGGCGGCCAGCAGGGCCGGCGAGGCCTCGCCCACGACGCGCAGGGCCATCGGCATGTTGTAGGCGGTGATCCCCGGCTCCAGACGGTCGATGAACCAGAGCCGCTCCTGGGCGAAGGAGAGGGGGATCGGCTTGAGGTCCGGCGGCCGGCGCGGAATGCGCTCGGGCTCCGGACCCTCGGCGCGCTCCTTGCGCTGGCGGAGGCGCTCGAAGAGGAGCGCCCGCTGCTCGCGCGTCAG
>JAICSG010000608.1 GCA_025937035.1 Thermoanaerobaculia bacterium
ACTCGTCGCCGAAGCCCGGAAAGCCGAGATACTGGGTGACCGCCGAGTAGAAGAGGCCGAGCGAGTGGGGGAAATGGACCCGGTCGAGCACCTCGACCGCGTTGCCGCGCCCCAGGGCCATCATGGTGGAGACGAAGTCGCCGAAGCCGTCCACCGTCAGGCACATCGCCTCCTCGAACGGCGAGCAGTAGAAGGCGGACGCCACGTGGGCGAGGTGGTGCTCGACCGCATGGAGCGCCGGGGCCGGTCCGCCGAGGGCGGCGGCGATCCGCTCCGCCAGCGAGGCCACCTGCCGGAGATTGCGGGCGCGGCCGAGGGCGCGGCGCAGGCTGCGTGGGTGCGAGAGGGCCAGCAGCGCCTTGCGCGCCAGATCGGCCCGGGGCGGCCGGGCCACGGCGAGGGCGGTCACCGCCGCGAGATCGCCGCCGGTCATCTCCTCCAGGCAGAAGCGGATCGAGAGCTCGGGGAAGCCCGCCCAGTGCTTGATCCGGCGGAAGCGCTCCTCCTCGACCCCGGCCACGAAGCGGCCGTCCACCACCGCCGCGGCCGAGGCGTCCGCGTGATAGACCGAAAGGCCCAGAACCCGGCTCACCGCCCCTCCTCTTTGATCAGCTCTTCCAGCCGGATGTCCACGATCAGCCGGAACCAGAAGGCCTGGAGGAAATGGAAGACGAATCCCGTCTTGCCGTCCAGGATGCCGAGCAGGAAGAAGTACCGGTAGAGGAAGTACAGCGTGGGACGGACAAACAGCGGCATGCGGTAATAGAGCGACTTCATCCAGAGGATTCTCTCGTCCGGGGTCCCGAGCAGGCGGGGGGCCGTCTTCCAGGGGATGTCCCCGCGGCGGCGCTCGAATTCTTCCCGGGCGAACGCCTCAGCATAACGGAGATGCTTCTGAAGATAGAACTGGATCGAGTCCTCCTTGACGTTCCATTCCTCCAGGGGCGCCCGCAGGCGGCCGACCGGGCCGCGCACGTAGACGCGGGTGTCCTGCTCGACCGGGTCGAGCCCGGAGCGGCTGCGCCGGAAGAGCTTCAGCAGGACCTTGCTGCCGTACCCCCCGAAGCGCAGGGGCTTGCCGCGGAAGATCTGCCGGCGGCGGATGTAGAAGCCGTCCTCGCGGACCGCGTCCGGCCGGGCGAGCAGGGCCGCGATCTCCTCCCGGAGCTCGGGCGTCACCGCCTGATCGGCCTCCAGGATCAGCACCCAGTCGTTGCGCAGGGGGAGGTTGTCGAGCCCCCACTGGAAGATCCAGGGGATGATCCGGCTGTGGTCGTAGGCCAGGGTGTGGACCTCGGCGTACTGGCGGGCGATCTCGACCGTGCGGTCCGTGCTCTCGGAGTCGAGCACGAAGATCTGGTCGGCGAAGCCGTGGACGCTGCGCAGGCAGCGCTCGACGTTCGCCTCCTCGTTGCGGGTGGTGACCAGGACCGACAGCGGGATCATGGCGCCACGCTCTCCGCGGCCCGCAGGAGGTTGCGCCAGGTGGCGGCGTAGTCCCAACGAGACAGGATGGCGGCGCTCCGCTGTCGGACCCGTTCCGGGTCGAGCGCCAGCGCCTCGCCGATCCGGTGGGCCAGCCTCTCGGGATCGCCGGCCGGGTAGACGAAGCCGTTGCCGTCGGCCTCGATCAGGTCGTATCCCGCTCCCACCCGCGAGGAGGCGACCACGGGGAGCCCGCAGGCGAGCGCCTCCTGCACCGAGACCCCCCAGCGCTCCTCCCGGGCCGGATGGACGAAGAGGTCGGCGGCCGCATAGAGGGCCGGCAGATCCGGGTAGGGAATGTAGCCGGGGAAGCGCACCCGGGAGAGGCGGCGGGCGAAGTCTTCGAGCGCCGGCCGGACGGGGCCGTCCCCGGCGAGCACGAGCCAGACGTCCGGATCCTGGACGCGGGCGAAGGCGCGCAGGAGGTCCCAGGGGGCCTCGCGCTCATTGAATTTCGCCAGCCCCAGGACGACCCGGGCCCCGGTGGGCACGCCGAGCCGCTCCCGGAAGGCGGCGCGCTCTTCGGGGGAGAGCCGGGAGCGCCCGGCGAAGCTCTCCACGTCCACTGAGTAAGGGAAGAGGCCGGTCCGCTCGCGCGGCACGCCGAAGGCGCGGAGGTAGTCGAGCGTGAGGCTCCCCACGCCGAGGAAGAGGTCATAGGTCCGTTTCATGTACGTGGCGAAGAGTATCCGTTTGGCGAGATTCCTGGACCAGGAGGCGTCCCATAGCACCGAATCGAGCCGCAGGGCGGTGGCAACTCCCGCCCTCTTCGCGACCCGGGCTCCCAGGCGGTAGAGCGGCTGGGTGTAGCCGTTGGCGATCAGCAGGTCGCACCGCTCGGACGTGAGCCGCTCCGCCAGCCAGCGGCCGGCGCCTTCCGAGGGGCAGACCTCATGAGGATAGCCGCCCAGCAGGTCGATCCCCCAGGCGACCGATACCTTGAGCTCGGGATCGAAGACCGGCTCCGCCACGCCGCGCCCGGTGAAGAGCACACGGAATTCGTGCTCCGGGTCCCGGGCGGCGAAGCGGTAGAACGGCGCCTCGAACTGCGTCGGGCGTTCGACGAGAAAGGCGATCTTCAAGCGTGAATCCTCGCGTAGATCTCCTCCATCTCGCGCGCCACCGCCGGCCAGCCGAAGCGCTCCCGCACAGCCTTCTCGCCGCGCCGGCCCATCTCGTCGAGCCGGGTGGGATTGGCGAGGAGATCCTTCAGCGCCTTCCCGAGGTCCCCTTCCAGCACGATCCCGGCTCCGGTCTCGCGGACCGTTCCGGCGAGCCCCACCTCGGGGGTGACGGCGACCGGCCGTCCCGCCGCCCAGGATTCCAGGATCACGTTGCCGAAGTTCTCCGAGCGGGAGGGGAGGACGAGCGCCGCGGCCCGGTGGAGGAGCGCCGCCTTGTCCGCCCCGTGGACCGGACCCGGGAAACGGACCCGGCCGGAATCTCCGGCCAGGCGCTCCAGATCCGGCCGGAGAGCCTCCTCGTCGTTGCCGGCTACGGCGAGCACGGCGTTGGGGACGGAGGACAGGGCGGGGATCAGCCGGTCGAGCCCCTTCTTCCAGGAGAGGCGCCCCAGGAAGAGGAGGAACGGCGGGCCTTCCACGATCTCGCGGACCGGCGGCGAAAGCGCTCCGGGCTCCCCGTCCCAGGGCTCGGGATCGATCCCGTTCGGCACCACGGCCACGGGCGGCAGGGGGAAGCCCAGCCGGGCCGCCTCCTCCGCTTCGAGGCCGCTCGTGGCGTGGAGGACCGCAGCCCTCTCGATCGTCCGGCGCTCGGCCAGGGCGATCCAGGCGAGCTTGCGCCAGCGCCCCCGCTCCCGGATCAGATCCGGCACCAGCATCCCTCGCGGCGAGAGGACGTAGGGGACGTCCACCCGCTCGGCGGCCCGGGCCACGGCCGAGGTGGGCCAGAGGAAGACCGAGTGGAGGTGGACGGCGTCGAAGCGCCCCACCTCCGTTCGCGCCGTCTCCGCCAGATCCGGGGCCCAGTAGAGACGGCGGAGGGAGCGCACCGGGAAGTAGCGGACCTCGACGCCGTCGATCCC
>JAICSG010000048.1 GCA_025937035.1 Thermoanaerobaculia bacterium
AATGGAGCCCGACGTTGTAGCACCCCGCGGCATCGCCGCCGTCACAGGCGTCCTGGTAGAGGCTGAGCGCCCGGCCGTCGTCGCGGGGGACCCCCCGGCCGGTGGCGTAGAGGAAGGCCAGGTGCGCGCAGCCCGCGGCGTTGTGGCCGTCGCAGGCTTGGCGGACCAGATCGAGGATGCGGGCGTCGCTGGCGGCGCCGCCAAGCCTCTGAATGTAGCGGCCGCCGAGCTCGGCGCAGGCGGCGGCGCTGCCGCCGTGGCAGGCCCGCTCGAAGTATTGGTTGGCGCGTATTGGATCGGCCGTCACGCCCTGCCCCTTCACGTAGAGGACGCCGAGCTCGTTGCACCCGGCGGCCCGTCCGGCTTGGCAGGCCTTCCCATAGAGGGCGAGAGCGCCGGCCAGCGTCACCGGTTTTTCGAGGACCTCCGGGCCCCGCCGCACGGTGAGCCTGACCTCCTGGCCGGGGCTCCTGGCGAGGAGCAGGCTTTCCAGCGCGCAGGGGCTGTCCACAGCCTTGCCGTCCACGGTGAGGAGCCGGTCGCCCGCGCGGAGCCCGGCGCCGGCGGCGGGACCGTCCTCGGCCAGGTCTTGCAGGACCACGCCGTCCCCAGGGGAGCTCGGGGCCTGAAAGCCGGCGCCCAGCGTGGCGGGGCCCGCCGGGCCGGCGTCTCCCGCGCAGCCGAGCGCCAGGAGCAGACAGAGACAGAGGCCTGAGCGCATGAGCTCTCTCCTCGCTTGCCTCGGGATAATCGCGGCGGCCATCATAGCGTTCTCACCCTCGCGCCAAAGCGGTGCTATCATCAGCCCTTTCTGACCCATTTGACGCCGAGGACATGATGTACAACTTCCTCTTCGACAAGAAGTCCCTCGTCCTCCTGCTGTCCGGAGCAGGGGTCGCGGGCGGCGTGCTGTTCTTTGCCGGGGTGCTGGTGGGGGTGCAATGGGGGCTGCCGTTCGAGACGGCTCCGGTCGCCGCGCCCGTCCGCCCGGCACCGAAGCGCGCCGCCCTCCAGACCGCCGACCGTCCCTGCAAGCCGGTGCCGGAGGCCGCTCCGGCCGCCCCTCCGCAGCCCGTGACGGTTCCCGATCTCTTTCCCCAGCCCGAGAAGCGCGCGGCGGCGGCCCCCGCGCCGGAGCCCGCGCCCGTCCAGCCGGCCCCGGAGCCTCCGGCCGCCTTCCCGGCCCCGGCGACGGTGGCCGCCGTGGCGGTGACCCGTGCTCCGGAGCCCGCGCCCGCCGAGCCCAAGGCATCCCCGGAGCCGCAGGCCGAGGGTCCGGGGCGCTATGCGCTCCAGATCGGCGCCTTCCGCGATCCCAAGAACTCCGAGAAGGTGATCCAGGAGCTGCAGGCCAAGGGGTATGAGCCCTACGTGGTCGAGCAGAAGGGGCGGAGCCTGCTGCGGATCGTGCGGATCGGCCGGTACGCCGACCGGGCCGAGGCGCTGCGGGCTGCCTCGGAGCTCCGCCGCCGCGAGGGGCTGGAGGCGATCGTCCGGCCGATCTGAAGCACCCCGCCCGGGCATGAATGCCCGGGCTACGCTTCAACCGAAAAGCCGGGTGAACCCGGCTCCTGGAAGAAGAGCGTCTCTGACTTCGGAGCCGGCTTCAGCCGGCTTTTCGTTTCCGGCGTAGCCCGGGCATTTATGCCCGGGCGGGGCGGCCGACTGGTCTGGCGGCCCCCTACTTCGTGACCGAGATCCCCAGCAGGTAGGTGTTCCCCTTGTAGGTGCCGTTCAGCCCGTCGGCGTTGGTCGTGGTCTTGCGGATCGCCGGGGCGATGAATTGGAAGCCGATGTCGAGCCAGTCGCGACCGATGCCGGCGCTGAAGATGCTGCGCTTGGCGTCCGGCAGGATGGGGGCCAGGCTGGCGTCCGGCTGCGGGGTGTCCTCGAAGGCATAGCCGAGCCGGAGCACCATCCCCTTGCCCATCTTGAGCTGCGCTCCCAGACGGTAGGAGAGGGTGTCGTCCCAGGCGCCCTGGAGCGTCTGGTCGAAGGCCGGGTTGTTGGGGAAGAAGACGTTGAGCCCTTTGAAGCGGCTCCAGCCGGTCTGGGTGACGTCGGTCTCCACCCAGAGCTTGGGACCGAGGGCGAAGCCCACTCCCAGGGTGGCGGTCTGGGGGAAGTCGATCGAGGTGCCGATCTTCAGGTTGGTGTCGTAGGGGAGGCTGGCGCGGTTGAGGGCGTCGATCTGGGCGTCGCCGGTCGAGACCTGAGTTAGCCGGCCGGCGCCCGCGAAGTCGATCCTGATCGGGCTCCGGTAGGTGACCCCCCAGGCGAACCCCTGGCCGATCTTGTGGAGGAAGCCGGCGTCCCAGCCCAGCCCGTAGTCCCAGTCGGTGTCGATGGCGAAGCTGCCGACGTCCTGGATCTCACCGGTATTGGGGTTGGCGCCGGGGAGCCGCCGCCCCATGGAGAATTTGGCGCTGCGGTAGATGACGCCCACCCCGAAGCCGACGCTCGGGGTCACCTTGAAAGAGAGGTTGGTGTTGAGGTCGTAGCTCTGGAGCTGGCCGCGGGTGGCGAGGTAGCGGCCGGCGAAGGTGCCGGGGTCGTCCCATTCGGTCTTGAAGGAGTAGGGGGTGTAGGCGGCGATGCCGAGCTTGAGCTTTTCGCCCAGGGGCTTGACCGCGTAGAGGTGGGGGAGGACGGTGAAGGCCTTCTTCTGCTGGCCCGCGGTCCCCACGCCGATGCCGGGCGCGGCCCCCTGGTACTGGGATTCGTTGAGGTACTCCGTGGCGAGGCCCGCGGTGAGCTTCCCCTTCTTGAGCAGGGCGAGGCCGCCGGGGTTGTAGAAGCTGGCGGTGGGATCGCTCGCCTGGGCGGTGAAGGCGCCCGCCAGCCCCATGGCCTTGATGCCGGGATCGGGAGCGGTGAAGCCGGAGGCCCCCGCGGGCCCTCCGGCGAGCGCGAATCCACAGGAGCAGGCGAGCGCGATCGACTTCAACCGGCCTTGTCCAGTCATGTGCGTTTCTCCAGCGACAATCAAGAGCTTGCGGCGCAAACTTAGGCGAACCCCCCAAAGGTGTCAAATGGGTGCCGAAAGACCTACCCGATCAGGCGGCCCGTTGGGAGGCCGATCCTGGTAGAGTTCGTCCCCATATGAATCTTCCGACCCTCGTCGCCGGTCTCGCCGGTCTGTCCGCCGGCCTCATCCACGCCCTCTCCGGGCCGGATCACCTGTCGGCCGTGGCGCCGCTGGTGATCAACGAGCGGAGCCGCCGCTGGCGGATGGGGCTCTTCTGGGGGATCGGCCACAGCCTGGGGGTGTGGATCGTGGGGCTGATCGCGCTGGCCCTGCGCGGGGTCCTGCCGGTGGCGAGCCTCTCCTCCTGGAGCGAGCGGCTGGTGGGGGCGGTGCTGATCGGGGTGGGACTGTGGGGGCTGCGCCGGGCGTTCTTCGCCAAGCTGCCGGCGCCCCACGTCCACGACGGCGAGGGCCATCCCAAGGGGCGCCCCGGCCGCGCGGCGGTGATGATCGGCGGCCTGCACGGCCTGGCCGGCAGCTCGCACATCCTGGGGCTGCTGCCGGCGCTGGCGCTCCCCTCCCGCTGGGCGTCGCTGGCCTATGTGGTCGGCTTCGGGCTCGGGGCCGTGGCGGGGATGACCCTGTTCTCCTCGACTTTCGGCCTGATCGCCCACCGGATCACCGGCCGGGGTCAGCGGGCCTACCAGGCCCTCCTCGCCTCGTTCTCGGCGGCGGCGATCGTGGTGGGCGGGTACTGGCTGATGTCGTAGCCCGGAATCATCCTTCCTTTCCATCTGTTAGACTCCGCGCCGATGTCCGACCCCGTCCGCCGCCCCCGCGTGGGCATGATCAGCCTGGGCTGCCCGAAGAACCTCGTCGACTCCGAGATCATGCTCGGAGAGCTGGGGCGGCGCGGCTATGAGGTGGTCAACGACCTCGACGGCGCGGACACGGTGGTGGTCAACACCTGCGCCTTCATCGAGGAGGCCCAGCAGGAGTCGATCGACACCATCCTGGAGGTGGTCGGCCGCAAGGGGAAGGGGGTCGAGCGGGTGCTGGTGGCCGGCTGCATGGTCAACCGCTTCGGCGACCAGCTCGCCCGGGAGATCCCCGAGATCGACGGCTTCGTGGGCCTCGACCAGCTCCGCGAGGTGGGGGACGTGGTGCAACTCGGCGGCGGTCCGCCGCTGCCCGCGCCATCCCACATGGTGTTCGACCACACGGCCCCCCGGCTGCTCACCACCCGGGGGCACGCGTACCTCAAGGTCGCCGAGGGGTGCAACAACCCCTGCACCTTCTGCGCGATCCCGGTCTGGCGCGGGCGTTTCCGCAGCCGCACGATCGAGAGCCTGGTCGCGGAGGCGAAGCAGCTCGAGGAGGCGGGGATCACCGAGCTCAATCTGATCGCCCAGGACACCACCCGCTACGGGGAGGATCTGGGGATGCGCCGGCACGGCCTCACGCGGCTGGTCGAGGCGCTCCTCCAGCACACGTCGATCCCCTGGATCCGGTTCCTTTACGCCTATCCGACCACGCTGGATGAAGATCTGCTCCGCCTGATGGGCAGCGAGGAGCGCTTCTGCTCCTATCTCGACATGCCGCTCCAGCACAGCCACGGGGAGATCCTCTCGACCATGCGGCGCGGGGGGGACGCGAAGCGGTACCTCCGCCTGCTCGACCGGGCTCGCGAGCTCGCCGCCGACGTCTTCCTGCGCTCGACCTTCATCGTGGGCTTCCCGGGCGAGACCGAGGAGCATTTCCGGGACCTCCTGGAATTTATCGAGCGGGCCCGCTTCGACCACCTGGGCGCCTTTGCCTACAGCCCGGAGGAGGGGACGCCGGGGGCCGAGCTCAAGGGCAGGGTGCCGAAGAACGTCCAGCGCCGGCGCCTGCGGCAGCTTCTGGAGGCCCAGAAGCCGATCGCACTCGCCCAGCGCCAGCGGCTGGTGGGCCGGCGGATGCCGGTGCTCGTGGAGGGGGCCTGCGAGGAGTCCGAGCACCTCCTCCAGGGGCGCCATCACGGGATGGCCCCGCAGATCGACGGCCGCGTGTTGATCAACGACGGCTCGGCCCCCGCCGGCACCCTGGCCCTGGTCGAGATCACCGAGGCCTATGCCGACGACCTGGTGGGCCATGTCGTGGGCGCCGTCCGTCCCCAGGACGCGGACCGCGTGACGATCTCGGAAGTAATCTCGGAAAGCACCGCCGTCCTCGCCTGAGAGCGATAAGCTCCCGCCCATGCACGTCGTCCAGGACGCATTCAACAGCAGCGACCTGCCGCAGGGCGGCGTCGTCACCATCGGCAACTTTGATGGGGTCCACCGCGGCCAGCGGGCGATCCTGGACCGCGCCGTGGCCCGTGCCCGGGAGCTGGGCGTCCCGGCGATGGTCGTCACCTTCGATCCCCACCCCCTGGCCGTCCTCGCGCCGGAGCGGGCGCCGGTGCCGCTGACCACGCCGAAGCAGAAGGAGGCTCTGCTGGAGGAGGCCGGGACCTCGGCGATGCTGGTGGTCCGCTTCACCCCCGAATTCTCGCGGGTGCCGGCGGGGCAGTTCGTGCGCGAGCTCCTGCACGAGAAGCTGCGGGTCCAGGAGGTCTACGTGGGCGAGGGCTTCGTCTTCGGCCACCAGCGGGACGGGAATCTGGAATTGTTGCAGAGGATGGGCGGGGAGCTCGGCTTTGCCGCGCACGGCGTGCCGGAGGTGGCCTGGGGGGGCGAGCGGATCTCCAGCACCCGCATCCGGCGGGCCCTCGGCGAGGGGCGGGTCACCGACGCCATGGAGATGCTGGGGCGGCCGTACTCGATCGCGGGCACCATCGCCCGCGGCGACCGCATGGGGCAGAAGCTGGGCTGGCCGACGATCAACGTCGCCTCCGAGAACAAGCTGCTGCCCGCCGACGGCGTCTACGCCTGCCGGGTGTTCTTCCCGAGCTACCCGGCGACCTTCGACGGCGTCACCAACATCGGCACGCGGCCGACCGTGTACGAGAACTATCAGCGGGTGGTGGAGAGCCACATCCTCGACTTCAAGGCCAACGTCTACGGCCAGCGGGTGGAGCTGCAGTTCCACAAGCGCTTGCGCGAGGAACGGATCTTCCCCACGGTGATGGACCTCTCGGCGCAGATCGGCCGGGACGTGGAGGCGACGCGCGAGTTTTTCGCCCACCGGCGAAGGGTGGAACAAGAGACGGCCCCCGCCGCGTTGGAAGGGGAGTAGGGCCGCCCGTGAGGCGGCCGTCTTCATGAAACGTTACCGGAGAGGAAGGCAATCATGGCCAGTGAGAAGATCCTGACGGTCACCGATGACAATTTCGAGACCGAGGTTTTGAAGTCGGACAAGCCGGTTCTGGTGGACTTCTGGGCCTCCTGGTGCGGCCCCTGCCGCGCCGTGGCGCCGGTGCTCGACCAGATCGCCGAGGAGAACGACAAGGTCCGCATCGCCAAGCTGAACGTGGACGAGCAGCAGAAGATCGCCTATCAGTTCCAGGTGTCGAGCATCCCCACCTTCATCCTGTTCAAGGATGGCAAGATGGCCGACCGCACCATGGGCGCCATGCCCAAGCAGGCCTTCGAGAAGTTCATCGAGCGCAATCTGTAGCTGAGCGCATGAGAGCCCGTCTGGAAGCGCTCTCGGCCGGTCTGGAGGAGATGGGCTGCGAGGCCCTGCTCGTCCTCGCCCCCTCGGCGGAGGACACGGACCTCGCGCCGTTCCTGCCCGGCCCCGCTCACATCGGGGAGTGCTTCCTGGTGCTCCCCCGCGGCGGGGAGCCGCGCCTGGGCTTCCTGACGCTGATGGAGCGCGAGGAGGCCGCCGGCACGGGCCTGGCCCTGCTGACCCCCGACGACCTCGACATCTCGAAGCTGTCCAGCGAGATGCCCGAGGCGGGGCCGTTCCTCGCCCGGGTCTGGGGGAAGGCTCTGGAGCTCTGCGGGATTGCACCCGGGCGGGTGGCCCTGGCCGGTCACGGCCCCGCGGGGGTGATCCAGGGGGCCTGCTCTCTGCTCGCCTCTCACGGCTGGACCTGGGTACCGGGCAACTCGCTGGTCTTCGCCTCGCGCAAGCGCAAGGAGGCGCCGGAGCTCGCCGGCATCCGCGAGGCCGCCGGGGGGGCCTGCGAGGCCATGCGCGCCGTGGCCGCCCTGCTGGCTTCGGCGTCCCACGACGGCCCCGGTTCCGAGCTCTATTTGAAGGGTGAGCCGCTGACGGTGGCCCGCGTACGCTCGGAGGTGGCGAGGGTCTTCTTCCAGCGCGGTCTGGAGCAGCCGCGGGGGAGCATCCTGGCCCCGGCGGAGGAGGGGGCGGTGCCGCACAACTCGGGCACGCCCGGACGCGTGCTGCGGGCCGGCGAGTCCTTCGTGGTCGATCTCTATCCGCGCGGCCGGCTGTTCGCGGACTGCACGCGCACCTTCTGCGTGGGCGAGCCACCCGAGGCGCTGGCGCGGGGGCACGCCCTGGTGCGCGCCGCCGTGGAGGAGGTCCACCGCCGCTCCGTGCCCGGCACGCGCGGCTGGGACCTCCAGGAGGCCGTCTGCGGAATGTTCGGCGAGGCGGGATTCCCCACCCCCATCTCCGAGCCGGGGACGACCCGCGGCTACGTCCACAACCTCGGCCACGGCGTCGGCTTCGACCTCCACGAATTCCCCACCTTCAAGAAGGCCTCCGGCGGCGAGGGGGTCCTGCGCGCCGGAGACGTCTTCACCATCGAGCCGGGCCTCTATGAGCCGGAGCAGGGTTGGGGCGTCCGCCTGGAGGATCTCGTCCACCTCGGGCCGGACGGCCTGGAGAGCCTCACGCCGCTGCCCTACGATCTCGATCCCCGCGCTTATTTGTAGATCCGCACGGTGACCATTTCCGCCGTCCACTTCTCGACGAGAGGCGATAGGGAGCGGGTCCCCATTTCACGGTCCGGAAAGCGCGCGATCACCTCCGCGAACGAATCGTCGAGCTCCAGATAGCTCAGGTCCTGGTCCGGAAGCGTGGTGCCGACCACGATCAGGCGTTCGACGATCTCGGTCCGCTCGGCGGCTACGGTGGGGTAGAAGGGGATGCCGAGCTTCCGGCTGTCCCAGAGGACGTGCATCGCCCCGGCCGGGATCTGCGCGCTCCCCAGATGCTGGACCCGGCCGCTGCCGGCGCAATTGAGGACGAACACATGGAGCGGGTCAAGGGAGCGGTTCGCGATCCGGATGACGAAGCCGTCCCCCTCCTTGACCTTGTACCGCCAGGGGTTGTCCGAGGGGAGCTCGTCGAAGCCCGGGGCCTGGAGATCCTCCGGAGAGATCTGGCGCTCGGGGCAGTCCAGCAGCTTGACCTCCAGGGCGCCGGCCAGGTCGCGGCAACGGCCGGGCAGTCGCAGCGTCTGGCGGTAGCGGGCATAGTGGTCGAGGACGGCCTCCGCCAGGCCGGGCTGGCTCCCGGGGAAGCTGGCGAGCGGCGGCTGTCCACCGACGCCATAGATCTCGTCGCCCAGATGGAGCTGGCCGTTCTGGCGCCGCAGGCGGGCCTCGACTCCCGGCGTTTCCGGGGGGACCCCGACGATACCCCAGGCCGCCAGGCTGGCCGCCAGTGGGGCGTCGAAGGGGTCGAGCGCGACGGTCAGGTGGTCCGGCTCGCCGGATCTCACCAGACGCCCCCGGGCCCCTTGGGGCAGCTTGAAGCCGCCGTTGACGGAAACCGCCGTGCAGGACGAGCTCTCCGCCTTGTCGACGCGCAGGAGCCCGATCCGGGCGGCGTGGTCCTGGGCGGAATTGAGGATGGGGAACCGGTCGGGCTCGGCGCCGTAGACCGCCACCTCGGCGCCCTCCGAGAGGCCGGTCAGCGTGCCCGCCCCGATGCGGAAGCTCTCGCCGTTCTGGGAGAGGGCGTAGCCGAGGTCGCGCCGGGCCCAGGGGCCGCCGAACACGCGCCGCCCCTCATGCCCGGCGATCAACGGGTTCTGCGGCCGGTTGGCGTCGGCCAGGGCCTTGAGGCGGTCGGTCAACGCGATCGAGATGTCCCACCAGCGCAGGCTCTGCAAGGGCTGATCGAGCGCGCCCAGGATCTCGATCAGCGTGCGGGTGAACGCTCCATGCTGCCGCGGCCAGGTCTCATCGGGTCTGGCCTCGTAGGCGCTCTCGTTGGCCCGGCAGGCGGCGACCAGCATGTGCGCGGCGGCGGCGGATGCCAACCCCGAGACGTCCTTGGCCAGGTCTCCTCCGGGGAGGGCCTGGGGCGGGAGCTGCTGGGTTTCGGAGATCTCCACCTGGCGCTCGCCCTCTCCCCGGTCGACGCTGGCGGAGTGGCAGCAGTCGAGCACCACCGTCAGGTCGCCGGCCTTCTCGGCGATGCGGGCGAGCAGGCCGTTGAGCTCGTAGTCGTAGAGCAGGCGATGGTGCTGGGGATCGGCGTCGTTCCAGCAGTCGACGGGCACCAGGGCCTCGCGGGAGATGCGCTGTCCGTTCACCTCCGTGGTCACCCGGGAGCCGTGCCCCGAGTAGTAGAGAAAGACCGCGTCCTCCGGGCCGACCTCCCCGGACAGGCGATCGAGGAAAGCCCGCAGCTCGTCGCGGGTGGGATCGCGGGATTGGAGGCGGGTCGTGGAGGCCGCTCCGGCCCCGGGCGCGGCGAAGCGGGTGATCCTCTCCGGCGGAATCCCCAGCCGGTCGATCAGGACGCGCTCGATCTGGTCGATGTCGTTGACGCAGCCCCGGAGGGGCCTCTGGGCGTAGGCGTCGATCCCGATGAGGACCGCCCGGTAGCGGGGTGACGGATTCGTTTCCACGGTTCTCCCTCCTGGTTGTTTCCCCACGGGTTCGTTACCATCTGCCCACTTGGGACCCGGGGCTCTCTGATCAGACCCCGGTTTCCGGCGCTTGTTTACGCGCGGGAGGTGACATGGCGGACGACATCGCGGCCTACGAGAAGCTCGGGGCCTTCTATCTGGGGAGGCCGTACGACGCGGCCCGGGGCGAGGCGGCGCCGGCGCCCCTGCTCTACGACTCCCGCGACCTGCTGACCCACGCCGTGGCCGTGGGCATGACCGGCAGCGGCAAGACCGGCCTGCTGATCGGCCTGCTCGAAGAGGCGGCCATCGACCACATCCCGGCCCTGGTGATCGATCCCAAGGGGGATCTGGCGGACCTGCTGCTCACCTTCCCCGAGCTGCGGCCGGCCGACTTCGCCCCCTGGATCGACCCCGACGCTGCGGTCCGGGCGGGAATGACCCCCGAAGCCTTCGCGGCCAAGGAGGCCGAGACCTGGCGCAACGGGCTGGCCCGCTGGGACCAGAGCGGCGAGCGGATCGCCCGCCTGCGCGACGCGGCCGAATTCGCCCTCTACACCCCCGGCAGCGAGGCCGGGCTCCAGATCTCGATCCTCTCCTCCCTGGCGGCGCCCCCGCCCGAGGTGATCGCCGACGGCGACCTCCTGCGGGAGCGGGTCGGCACCCTGGTGGCCAGCCTGCTCGCCCTGCTGGGCGTCGACTCCGATCCCATTCAAGGGCGCGAGCACATCCTGCTGGCCAACATCTTCGACACCGCCTGGCGCGAGGGTCGCGGGCTCGACCTCGCCTCGCTGATCCAGCAGATCCAGAAGCCGCCCATGGAGCGGGTCGGGGTGATGGACCTCGAGACCTTCTTCCCGGCCAAGGACCGCTTCGGCCTGGCGATGGCGTTCAACAACCTCCTGGGATCGCCCAACTTCGCGGCCTGGCTGCGCGGTGAGCCGCTCGATGTCGACCGCCTGCTCTACACCGCCTCGGGCAAGCCGCGGATCGCCGTCTTCTCGATCGCCCATCTCTCGGACCGCGAGCGGATGTTCTTCGTCGCGCTCCTCCTCAACCAGACGCTCGGCTGGATGCGGTCCAAGGCGGGCACCACCAGCCTGCGGGCCCTCCTGGCCATCGACGAGGTCTTCGGCTACATGCCGCCGGTGGCCGAGCCTCCCTCGAAGCGCCCGCTGCTCACCCTGCTCAAGCAGGCGCGCGCCTTCGGCCTGGGAGTGGTTCTCGCCAGCCAGAACCCGGTGGACATCGACTACAAGGGGCTCTCGAACGTCGGCACCTGGTTCCTGGGACGGCTGCAGACCGAGCGCGACAAGCAGCGGCTGATGGACGGCCTCGAGGGGGCGGCGGCCGGCGGCAGCTTCGACCGCGCCAAGATCGAGCAGATCCTCTCCGGGCTCACCAACCGGGTCTTCCTGCTCCACGACGTACACCAGGACGAGCCGGTGCTCTTCCAGACCCGCTGGACCCTCTCCTATCTGCGCGGCCCGCTCACCCGGCCCGAGATCAAGCGGCTGATGGACCCGGTCAAGCAGGCCCCTCCGGCGGCGCCGGTCAAGGCCCAGGAGCCCACCGGCACGCCCGTGGCCCCTCCGGCCGCCGCTCCCGCCGCGCCGGCGAAAGAGGTGGCACCCGTGCTGCCGCCGGACGTCCCGCAGCGCTTCCTCCCCCTGCGCGCCAAGCCGGAGGGGGTGGTCTACGAGCCTTATCTGTTCGCCACGGCGAGCGTCCACTACCTGGACGCCAAGCGGGGGATCGACCACACCGAGGAGGTGTCGCTGCTGACCCCGCTCAACCAGGACGGCGCGGACTGGTACGCCGCCGAGCCGGTCGATCTGGCCCAGGGGGATCTGGAGGCCGGGCCGGTCCCGCAAGCCCGATTCGCGCCGCTGCCGGACGCGGCGGTCAAGGCGAAGAGCTACGACGCTTGGCGCAAGGAGCTGGAGGAGTGCCTCTACCGGACCCGCAAATACGAGCTCTTCCGGAGCGACACCCTCGGCGTGGTCTCGAATCCTGGAGAGTCCGAACGGGATTTCCGTATCCGCCTGACCGAGACCGCGCGCGCCAAGCGGGACGAGCAGGTGGAGGCGCTGCGCAAGAAGTACGGCGCGAAGATCGCCCAGCTCCAGGAGCGCAAGCGCCGGGCCGAGCAGGCCAAACAGCTCCAGGAGGACCAGGCCCGGCAGCAGACCCTCAGCGCCGCCCTTCACGCCGGCTCCGCCCTGCTGGGCATGGTGTTCGGCCGCGCCCGGTCGCTGCGCTCGATCAACGCCGTCGGCACCGCGATGCGGGCGGGCGGCCGGACCTATCAGGAGCAGCAGGACGTGGCGCGGGCGGCGGAGACGGTATCGGCGGTGGACAAGCAGCTCGCCGATCTCAACGCCGAGCTCGAGACCGAGGTCGATCACCTCCAGGAGCGCTTCGATCCGGAGGCGGCGGAGTTGGAGGTGCTGGGCCTCAAGCCCCGGAAATCCGACGTCGGGGTCCGTTTTCTGACCCTCGCCTGGGCACCCAAACAAGGGAACGAGCCGGCCTGGAAGTAAGCGGGGCCCTCCCTGCGTTACCATGGAGTGACGAAAGGAGGGGAGGGGAAATGGTGGAAACCGTGCTCAGCATCCTGATCGGCCTCGGGTTGGCCGCCGCGTGCGGCTTCCGGGTCTTCGTCCCCTTGCTCATCATGAGCCTGGCCTCGCGCGCCGGGGTGGGCCACTTGGCGCTCGCGCCCAGCTTCGCCTGGATCGGCTCGACGCCGGCCCTGCTCTCCTTCGCGGTGGCCACGGTCCTGGAGATCGCCGGCTACTACATCCCCTGGGTCGACAACCTGCTCGACACGGTCGCCACCCCGGCCGCGGTGGTGGCCGGGATCGTGGTGACCGCCTCGGCGATGACCACCGACGTCAGCCCGTTCCTCAAGTGGACGCTGGCCG
>JAICSG010000038.1 GCA_025937035.1 Thermoanaerobaculia bacterium
ACCTTCCGCGAGGAGGGGGGCGAGCCCGCGCAGGTGATCGCCGAGCCGGCCCCCTTCCCTCTGCCGCTGATCGATCTCCAGGGCCGTCCGGAGGCGGCCGCCTGCCTGCGGGACGAGGAGGCGCGCCGGCCGTTCGACCTCGGCCGCGGGCCGCTCCTGCGGACAACCCTGCTGCGCCTCGGCCCCGAGGAGCATGAGCTGCTGGTGACGATGCACCACATCGTCTCCGACGGCTGGTCCACGGGGGTGCTGGTGCGCGAGCTGGAGGCGCTGTACGAGGCCGGCGTAAGGGGCGCGTCCAGCCCGCTGCCCGAGCTGGCGGTGCAGTACGCGGACTTCGCCACCTGGCAGCGCCGCCACCTCGCGGGCGAGCGGCTGGACGCCGAGCTCGCCTGGTGGCGCCAGCGTCTCGCCGGGCTGCCGCCCGCCCTGGAGCTGCCGGCGGACCATCCGCGGCCGGGCGTTCCCAGCGGGCGGGGGGCGGTGCGCGAATTCGCCGTGCGCGGCCTGGACGCCGCGGCGCTCGGCCGCCTCTCGCGGCGGCACGGCGCCACGCCGTTCATGACCCTGCTGGCCGTCTTCGCCGCCCTGCTCGGCCGCCTCACAGGCGCCGAGGACCTGGCCGTGGGCACCCCGGTGGCCGGGCGTGCCCGCCTGGAGACCGAGCCGCTGATCGGCTGCTTCGTCAACACGCTGGCGCTGCGGATCGACCTCACGGGAGCCCCCGACCTCCCCGCGCTGCTGGGCCGGGTGCGGGAGACCACGCTGGCGGCCTACGCCCACCAGGAGATGCCCTTCGAGCGGCTGGTCGAGGAGCTGGCGCCGGAGCGCGACCTCTCCCGCAGCCCGCTCGTCCAGACGATGATGGGGTGGGAGGAGGCCCCAGCCCCGGAGCCACGGCTGCCGGGGCTGGAGGCGCGGACGGTGCCCGTCCTCACCGGCACCGCCAAGCTCGACCTCAGCTTCGTCCTCCATCCGGCTGACGGCGGTCTCGCCGGAGCGCTCGAATACGCCACCGACCTGTTCGAGCCGGCGACGGCGGCCCGTCTGGCGGGGTATTACGAGGCGCTGCTCCTCGCCACCGCCGCCTCCCCCGGCGCGCGGCTCGCGGAGCAGCCCCTCCTCTCACCGGCCGAGCGCCGGCAGCTCGTGGTGGAGTGGAACGGCGCGCCGGACGGCCCGGAGCCGTCCGCCGCCCGGCTGTTCGCCGCCCAGGCCGCCCGCGCGCCGGAGGCGGTGGCGCTGGTCCTGGCGGGGGGAACGGTGACCTATGGCGAGCTCGACCGGGAGACCGGCCTTCTGGCGCGGCGGCTGCGGGCCCTGGGCGTGGGCCCGGAGCGGACGGTGGGGATCCACCTGCCGTCGTCCGCCGCGACGGTGGCCGCCGTGCTCGCCATCTGGAAGGCGGGCGGGGCCTGGCTGGCGCTCGACCCCGACTATCCCACCGAGCGGCTCGCTTTCCTCCTGGAGGATGCGGGCGCCGCGGCGGTGATCACCACGGGGGAGCTGGCGGGCGCGCTGCCGGCGGGTCCCGCGCGGGTTCTGGCGCTCGACACCGGCTGGGAGGAGGAGCCCGGCGCCGCGCCCGCCGGAGATCCGCCGGAGATCCCGGAGAGCCTCGCCTACGTCGTCTACACCTCGGGCTCGACCGGCCGGCCGAAGGGGGTCGGCGTCGATCACCGGTCGCTGAGCCGCCACCTCCGTAACGTCGCCGCGGTCTGGGAGCTGACCGCCGCGGACCGGGTGCTGCAGCTCCATTCACCCAGCTTCGACCCCTGGCTGGAGGACGTGATGGCGCCGCTGCTCGCCGGCGCCGCCGTGGTGGTGGCCGGCGCCGGGAGCTGGGAGCCCGCCGGGCTGCTGGAGCGCGCCGCCGCGTTGGGGGTCACAGTGCTCAACCTGCCCACCGTGGTGTGGCGCCAGTGGGTACGCGAGGCGGCGGCCGGCGCGGCGCCGGAGCACCGGGTGCGGCTGGCGTCGGCGGGCGGTGAGCCGATGCCCGGCGCGGTGGCGCGGCTCTGGTGGGCCTCGCCGCTGTCGCCCATCCGGCTGCTCAACAGCTACGGGCCGACCGAGGCGGTGGTCAGCATGGAATTCCACGAGATCGGCCGCGCGGCGGCCGAGCGGGCCGGCGCCTCCCTGGAGGTCGGCCGCCCGGCCGCCGGGCGCAGCGCCTACGTGCTCGACCGCGGCTTGAGCCTGCTGCCCGCGGGCGTCCCCGGCGAGCTGTGCCTCGGCGGCCCGCTGCTCGCCCGCGGCTACCTGGGCCGGCCCGAGGCGACCGCCGAGCGCTTCCTGCCCGACCCCTTCGCGGCCGAGCGGGGGGACCTGCCCGGCGCCCGGCTCTACCATACTGGCGACCTGGCGCGCCGGCGGCCGGACGGGGTCCTGGAGATCCTCGGCCGCGCCGACCGCCAGATCAAGGTACGCGGCTTCCGCGTCGAGCCGGAGGAGATCGAGGAGGCGCTCGTCCGCAGCCCGCTGGTCAGCCGGGCGGTGGTGCTGGCGCGCCCCGGGCCCGGCGGCGAGGTCCGCCTGGTGGCGGCCGTGGTGCCGGCGCCCGGCGCGGCGCCCACGGCGGACGGGCTGCGGGAGCACCTCGGCGCCGCCCTCCCCGCGTTCATGGTGCCGTCGGCCTTCGTGCCGCTGGAGGATCTGCCACTGACCCCCAACCGCGCCAAGGTCGACCGCCGGGCGGTCGAGCGGCTGGTGGACGCCGCCTCGCCGCTGCGCGCCGCCGCCTCGCGGCCGCCGCGCACGCCGGTGGAGGAGCTGGTGGCGGGGGTGTGGAGCGACCTGCTGGCGGCCCCCGTGGGGGCCGAGGACGACTTCTTCACGCTGGGCGGCCACTCGCTGCTGGCCGTCCAGCTCGTCTCGCGGCTGCGCGACCTGCTGGGGGTCGAGCTGGCGGTGCGGACGGTGTTCGAACGGCCGACCGTCGCCGGGTTGGCCGAGATTCTGGAGCCGAGGCTCCGCGCGGCATTGCTGATGGACGCCGCGGGTCATGCTCATGAGGAGAGCTCCAATGGATGATCGCTCGAAGCTGGTGAAATCGCTCTCCGCGGACGAGCTCCGCAAGCTGATGGAGAAGCTCAAGAAGGGGCAGGGGGCGGGGGTGGAGCGCATCGGCCGCGCCCCCCGGGACGGTGCCCCGCTGCCGCTCTCCTTCGCCCAGGAGCGCCTCTGGTTCCTCGACCGCCTGGGCGCCGGCGCCGGGCTCTACAACGTGCCCGCGGCCGTGCGCCTGGCCGGCCGGCTCGACGCCGGGGCCCTGCGCCGCACCTTCGAGGAGATCGTCCGCCGCCACGAGGCCCTGCGCACCACCTTCGACGTCCGCGACGGCGTCCCCTTCCAGGTGATCGCGGAAGGCGCCGCCGTCCCCCTGCCGGTGGCCGACCTCGCCGGGCTGCCGGCGGCGGCGCGCGAGCGGGAGATGCTGCGGCTGGCCACCGAGGAGTCCGTGCGGCCGTTCGACCTCCGGCGCGGGCCGCTGTTCCGCGCCGCCCTCTTCCGGCTGGGCACGGAGGAGCACGTCCTCGCCCTGACCATCCACCACGTGGTCTCCGACGGCTGGTCGATCGGGGTGCTGATCCGCGAGATGGTGGCGCTCTACGACGCCTTCTGCGCCGGCCGGCCGTCGCCCCTGCCGGAGCTCCCCATCCAGTACGCCGACTACGCGGTCTGGCAGCGCCGGCGCCTGAGTGGCGAGGCGCTGGAGAAGGAGCTCGCCTTCTGGCGCGAGCGGCTGGCCGGCACGCCACCCCTGGAGATGCCCACCGACCGGCCGCGGCCGGCGCAGGTGAGCTTCCACGGCGGCCACCGGGAGATCGAGATCGCCGCCGGGCTCCTGCCGCGCGTCCACGCCCTCGCCCGTGAGGCGGAGGGGACGCTGAACATGGTCCTGCTGGCGGTCTTCGAGACCCTGCTGCTGCGCTACAGCGGCCAGGCCGACTTCGCCGTCGGCACGCCGGTGGCCAACCGCAACCGCAGCGAGACCGAGGGGCTGATCGGCTTCTTCGTCAACACCCTGGCCCTGCGCTCCAGCGTGGCCAGCGGCCTCGCCTTCCGCGACCTGCTGCGGCGGATCCGCGAGGAGGCGCTCGCCGCCTTCGCCCACGAGGAGATGCCGTTCGACAAGCTGGTCGAGGAGCTGCAGCCGGAGCGCGAGGCGGGGCGCAACCCGATCTTCCAGGTGGTGCTCACGCTGCAGAACCAGCCGCGGCCGGAGCTCACCATGGGGGGGCTCGCCCTCTCCCTGGTCGAGGTCGAGACCGGCACCGCCAAGTTCGACCTCATCTTCTCCTGGAGCGAGGAGGCGGGGCGGCTGCTGGGGAACGTCGAATACAACGGCGCGCTGTTCGACGGCGCCACGGCCGAGCGGCTGGGGCGGCATTTCTCTACCCTGCTCGCCGGCGCTGTGGAGGACCCCGGCGCCACCCTCTGGGAGCTCCCCCTGCTCGACGAGGCCGAGCGCCGCGAGACCCTGATCGACTGGAACCGGACGGCGCTCCCCTACCCCTCCGAAACCCCCGTCCACGAGCTGTTCGCGGCCTGGGCGGAGCGGACGCCGGAGGCGGTCGCCGTCGAATGCGAGGACGCCCGGCTGACCTACGCGGAGCTCGAGGGCCAAGCCAACCGGCTGGCCCACCGCCTGCGCCGCCTGGGCGTGGGCCCCGAGGAGCTGGTGGTGCTGGCCATCCCCCGGTCGCTCGCGATGATCGAGGGGATGATGGGCATCCTCAAGGCCGGCGGCGCCTATCTGCCGCTCGATCCCACGCAGCCGCGGGACCGCCTGGCCTTCCTGGTCGAGGAGTCGCGGCCGGCGGCGGTGGTCACCCTGGAGGAGCACCTCGCCGCCCTGCCTGAATTTGGAGAGCGAGCGGTCTGCCTCGACCGCGACCGCGCGAGCCTGGCGGGGGAGCCTGCGGTGAGCCCGCGGAGCGGCGTCACCGCCGACAACCTGGTCTACGTGCTCTATACCTCGGGCTCGACCGGCCGCCCCAAGGCGGTGGCGGTCCCCCACCGTGGCCTGGTGCGGCTGGTGGCCGGCGCCGACTACGCCCGCCTGGACGCCGGCGAAACCTTCTTCCAATTCGCGCCGCTCTCCTTCGACCCCTCGACGCTGGAGATCTTCGGCGCCCTCGCCAACGGCGGCCGGCTGGCCGTGGCCCCGGCCGGGCCCTTCTCGCTGGCCGAGCTGGGCCACGTCATCCGCCGCCACGGGGTGACCACCCTCTGGCTGACCTCGGGGCTGTTCCATCAGATGATCGAGGAGGGGCTGGACGACCTGCGCGGCGTGCGCCAGCTCCTCTCCGGCGGCGACGTGCTCTCGCCGCCGCACGTCCGGCGGGCCCTGGAGGCGCTGCCCGGGGTCGAGCTGATCGACGGCTACGGCCCCACCGAGAACTCCTGCTTCACCACCTGCTACCGGGTCGACCGCGACGATCCGCCGGGCGCCTACGTGCCGATCGGCAAGCCGATGGCCAACACCACGGTCTACATCCTCGACCGCGAGATGCGGCCGGTGCCGGTGGGGGTCCCCGGGGAGCTGCTCACCGGCGGCGCCGGCCTCGCCCGCGGCTACCGCGGCCGGCCGGAGCTGACCGCCGAGCGCTTCGTGCCCAGCCCGTTCGCCGGCGATCTCGATCCCGCGGGGGCCCGCCTCTACCGCACCGGCGACCTCGCGCGATGGCGGCCGGACGGCAACGTCGAGTTTCTCGGCCGTATGGACAACCAGGTGAAGATCCGCGGCTACCGCATCGAGCCGGGCGAGGTGGAGACGGTGCTCGCCGGGCATCCGGCGCTCGCCGAGCACGCCGTGGTGGTGCGCCGCGAGGATTCGGGCGAGAAGCGGCTGGTGGCCTACTACGTCCCCTCCGCGCCGGTCACCCCGGCGGAGCTCAAGGGGCATCTGGGGGCCAGCCTGCCGGCCTACATGATCCCGTCCGCCTTCGTCGAGAGGGCGGAGCTGCCGCTGACCGTCAGCGGCAAGGTGGACCGCCGCGCCCTGGCGCTCCTGGAGGCGCCGGCCGGCGAGGGCCCGGCCGGCGACTACGTCGAGCCCCGGACCGGCACCGAGCGGCGGATCGCGGAGATCTGGAGCGACCTGCTGGGCCGCGAGCGGATCGGCGCCCACGACAGCTTCTTCGACCTCGGCGGCCACTCCCTGCTGGCCACCCGCGTGCTCTCCCGCCTGCGCGAGACGCTGAAGGCCGACCTCTCGCTGGCGGTGGTGTTCGAGCGGCCGACCCTCGCCGGCCTCGCCGAGGCGGTCGAGGAGGCGCTGGGGGAACGGCCCGCGGAGGACCCCGCCCAGGATCTGGGGTGGTGGCGGGAGCATCTGAGCGGCGCCCCCACGGTCCTGGAGCTGCCCACGGACCACCCGCGGCCGGCGGTGGCCTCGGGCGCCACCGGCCGGGAGCCGCTGGAGCTGGAGGCGTCGCGGCTCGCCCTCCTGGCCGCCTTCGCGGCGGTGCTCTCCCGCTACGCGGACCAGCCCGAGCTGCTGGTGGGCGTGCCGCTCAGCGCGCCGCTGCCGCTGCGGATCGACCTCTCGGGGGACCCCGCGTTCCAGGAGCTGCTGGACCGGGTGGGCGAGGAGACGCGGGCGGTGGAGGCCCATCCGGGGGTGCCGTTCGAGCGCCTCGCGAAGGAGCTGGCTCCTGACGCCGGCCGGGACCGCCATCCGCTCTTCCAGGTGATGGTGGGCGAGGCGCCGGAGGCCGCGGAGCTCGACCTCAGCCTCGGTCAAGGCTGGATCGAGTACCGCCGCGACCTCTTCGAGGGGGCGACCGCGCGGCGCCTGGGCGGCCATCTGCGGACGCTGCTGGCGGCGGCCACGGCCGATCCGGGGACACGGATTTCGGATCTGCCGCTGCTCACGGCGGAGGAGCGGGGTCAGCTCCTGGCCTGGCGCCGGTCGCCCGGCACCTGGGCACTGCCCGGCACGGCGCACGGCCTGTTCGAGGAGGCCGCGCGGCTGCGGCCCGAGGCGGTGGCACTGGTGGCGGGGGAGCGGAGCCTCACCTATGGCGAGCTGGAGCGCCGCTCCGGGGCCCTGGCCCGCGCGCTGCGGCGGCTGGGGGCGGGCCCCGAATCCCGTGTGGGCCTCTCGGCCGAGCGCTCGTTCGACCTGGTGGTGGGCATCCTGGGTGTGCTGCGCTCCGGCGCCGCGCTGGTCCCCCTCGACCCGGCCCATCCGGCGGAGCGGCTGGAGCTGCTGCTCGCCGACTCCGGCCTCTCGGTGGTGGTGGCGCAGGAGAGGACGGCGGCGAAGCTGCCGGCCGGCGGTCCGCCGGTGGTCCTGCTGGAGGGGGTGGAGGACGCTGCGGGCCTGGCTCCGAAGGTCGAGGTCCCGGGCGCGGCCCTGGCCTACGTGATCTACACCTCGGGCTCGACCGGCCGCCCCAAGGGGGTCGGGATCTCCCACGCCAACATCGTGCCGATGCTGCGCTGGAGCATCGAGACCTTCGGCCTCCGGCCCGGCTCGCGGGTGCTCCAGAGCCTCTCCTACGCCTTCGATTTCGGCCTCTGGGAGATCCTGACGGCGGTCGCCTCGGGGGCGGCGCTGCACATCCCGCCGGTGGCGGAGACGGGCGACGCCGACGCCTTCGCCCGGCGGGCCCTGGCGGAGGGGATCGACGTGGTACACGCCACACCGTCCTTCTTCCGGGCGGTGGCGGAGACGGGGACCCGGCTGGAGGGGCTGCGGGTGCTCCACCTGGGCGCCGAGGCGCTGAGCCGGGCCGCGGTGGAGCGGCTGGCCGCGGCGGTCGGGCCGGGGTGCACGCTCTACAACGGCTACGGCCCCACGGAGGTGACGGTCAACAGCCTGCTCTTCGAGATCGGCCGGCCGGGGAGCCTGCGCGGCGGCGAGCGGACGCCGATCGGCCGTCCGTCGGCCGAGAACGCGGTCTACGTGGTCGACCCCAACGGCGCGCCGGTGCCGGTGGGGGTGCCCGGCGAGCTGTGGATCGGTGGGCCCGGGGTGGCGCGCGGCTATCTCGGGCGGCCGGAGCTGACGGCGGAGAGATTCATCCCCGACGCCTTCGGCGGCGAGGCCGGCGGACGCCTCTACCGGACCGGCGACCTGGTGCGCTGGCGGGTGGACGGCACCGTGGAGTTCCTGGGCCGGGTGGACCACCAGGTGAAGATCCGCGGCTTCCGCGTCGAGCCGGGGGAGATCGAGGCCGTCCTGCGCCGGCACCCCCGGGTGCGCGAGGCGGTGGTGGTGCCCTGGGAGCGGCCGGGCGGCGCCGTGCTGGTGGCCTACGTGGTTTCCGGGGAGACCCCCGGCGAGCTGCGGGGCTTCCTGCGCGGGTGCCTGCCGGCGGCGCTGGTGCCGTCGGCCTTCGTGCGTCTGGACGAGCTGCCGCTCACCCCCACGGGCAAGGTGGACCGCCGGGCCCTGCCCGCGCCCGATCCCGGCACCGATGAGGAGCGGGAGGCCCCCCGGACGCCGGCCGAGGAGGCACTGGCGCGGATCTTCCGGGGGATCCTGGGCGTCTCCGCGGTAGGGCGGACCGACTCCTTCTTCGACCTCGGCGGCCACTCCCTGCTGGCCACGCGGGTGGTCTCGCGGGTGCGCAAGGATCTGGGGGTGGACCTGCCGATGCGGGCCCTGTTCGAGGCGCCCAGCGTGGCGGGGCTGGCGGAGCGGCTGGAGGCGGCGGGCGCCGCCCTGCCCGCCGCCGTCGAGCCGGCGCGGCGGGAGGGGGGGCTGCCGCTGTCGTTCGCCCAGGAGCGGCTCTGGTTCCTGGAGCAGCTCCAGCCCGGCACCTCCGCCTACAACATCCCCATGCTGGTGCGTCTGCGCGGACCTTTGAGCCCCGCCGCCCTGGCCAGCGCGCTGCGCGAGGTGGTCCGCCGCCACCAGGTGCTGCGCGTCACCTTCGGCGACCTGGACGGCCAGCCGGCGCAGTGGGTGTCGCCGGAGGCGGACCTCCCCCTGCCGCTGGCCGATCTGTCGGCGCTGCCGGAGGGGGTCCGCGAGCCGGAGCGCCGGCGGCTGGCCGACCGGGAGGCCCAGCTCCCCTTCGACCTCGCCCGCGGGCCGGTGCTGCGCGGCCTGCTCTTCCGGCTCGACCCCGGCGAGCACGTGGTGAGCCTCACCGTCCACCACATCTCGGCGGACGGCTGGTCGATCGCCATTCTGGTCCGCGAGCTGCTCGCCTTCTACCAGGCGGCGCTCGCCGGGCTCCCCTCGCCGCTTCCGGAGCCTTCCAACCAGTACTTTGACTTCGCCCGCTGGCAGCGCGGCTGGCTCCAGGGGGAGACCCTGGAGGGGCTGCTCGCCTACTGGCGGCAGGCGCTCGCCGGGCTGCCGGAGGTCCTGGAGCTCCCCACCGACCGGCCCCGGCCGCCGGCGCGCAGCTTCCGGGGGCGCTCGCTCCACTTCGGCTTCGGCGCGGAGCTGACCCGCGCCCTCAACGGCGCCGCCCGCGAGACGCGGACCACCCTGTTCATGACCCTGCTCGCCGGCCTCGGCGCCCTGCTCGCCCGCCACAGCCGGCAGAGCGACCTCGCGGTCGGCTCGCCGATCGCCGGCCGCAGCCGCGGCGAGCACGAGGGGCTGATCGGCTTCTTCGTCAACACCCTCGTCCTGCGCGTCCAGGCCCCGGGAGAGCTCACCTTCCAGGAGCTGCTGGGCCAGGTGCGCAAGGTGACCCTGGGCGCCTACGAGCACCAGGAGCTCCCCTTCGAGCGGATCGTCGCCGAGCTGCAGCCCGAGCGGAGCCTCGCCCATTCGCCCCTCTTCCAGGTCTCCCTGGCGCTGCAGAACAACGAGACGGCGACGGTCGCCCTCCCGGGGCTGACCGCCGAGCTGCTGGAGCCCGGCGCCGTCACCGCCAAGTTCGACCTCGGCGTCGCCTGCAAGGAGGAGGGGGACCGGCTCACCGGCATGGCCGAGTACGCCGTCGACCTGTTCGACGAGCCCACGGTACGTCGTCTGCTCGAGCATCTGGAGATCCTGCTGGCCGCCGCCGTCGCGCAGCCGCGGACCCCGCTGGCGGAGCTGCCGCTGCTCACCGCCGCCGAGAGCCGGCAGATCCTCGAGCGGAGCGCCGCCGCGGCGCCGCCGCCGCGGCTGGCGGAGATCCTCGACGGCCTCCTCGGCCCCGGCGCCGGCCGGGAGGGTCTCCAGCTCTACGTCCTCGATCCGTCGCTGCGGCTTAACCCCCTGGGCGTGCCGGGCGAGGTCTGCGTGGGCGGCCCCGCGATCGACCGCCTGACCCTGGAAAGCCCTGAGCTCGCCGCCGCGCGGCTGGTGCCGGACCCGTTCGCCGCCGGTCCCGGCGGGCGCCTCTACCGCACCGGAGAGCTGGCCCGCTTCCTGGAGGACGGCGGGATCGAGCTGGTCGAGCGGCCGGCCCCGTCGGCGCCCGTGGCCCCGCGGCCGAAGCGCTACGCGGCCCCGCGCACGGCGATGGAGGAGGCGCTGGCGGCCATCTGGCAGGAGACCCTGGGGGTGAGCCGGGTGGGCCGGGAGGACGACTTCTTCGATCTGGGCGGCCACTCGCTGCTGGTCAGCCGGGTTGCCTCCCGCGTGCGCGCCGACTTCGGCGCCGCCCTCTCGGTGCGCCAGATGTTCGAGGCGCCCACCCTGGCGGCGCTCGCCGCGGCCGTCGAGGCGGCGGGGGGAGTGGTGGCGGCGGCCCCGGCCGGGAAGACCGGCGTGACCCGCCGCCCGCCCGGGGAGCACGACCTGCCGCTCTCCTTCTCCCAGGAGCGCCTCTGGTTCCTCGACCGGCTCGACCCCGGGGCGCCGTTCTACAACATCGCGGTCACCCTGCGGATGGCCGGCCGCCTCGACCTGCCGGCGCTCGCCGCCGCCTTCGACGAGCTGGTGCGCCGGCACGAGGCGCTGCGCACCGTCTACGTCACCGTCGAGGGGCAGCCGCGCCAGCGGGTGCTGCCGTTCACCCCTTCCGGGGTGCCGCTGATCGACCTCTCGGGCCTCCCCGCGGGGCCGCGCACGGTTGAGGCGGAGCGCCTCGTCCAGCAGTACGCCGACTGGCGCTTCGACCTCACCCGCGGACCGATGCTGGCGGTCGGCCTGCTGCGGCTGGAGCCGGAGGTCCACCACTGCGCGGCGGTGTTCCACCACATCGCCTCCGACGGCTGGTCGATCGGCCTCTTCTTCCAGGAGATCGCGGCCCTCTACCCGGCTTTCCTGGAGGGGCGGCCGTCGCCGCTGCCCGAGCTGCCGGTGCAGTACGGCGACTTCGCCCTCTGGCAGCGGCGGGCGCTCGCCGGCACCCTGGAACGGGAGGTCGCCTACTGGCTGGAGCGGCTGGGCGGCGAGATCGCCCCGCTGGAGCTGCCGATCGACTATCCGCGCCCCGCCGTCCAGACCTACCGCGGCCGGAGCCTGACGGTGACCCTGCCGCCGGCGCTGGGGGCGCGCCTCCAGGAGCTGTCGCGCCATGAGGGGGCCACCCTGTTCATGACTCTCCTCGCCGCGGCCAAGGTCCTCTTCCACCGCTGGAGCGGCCAGGACGACATCCTGGTGGGGGCGCCGATCGCCGGCCGCCAGAGGGTGGAGACCGAAGGGCTGATCGGCTTCTTCCTCAATACCCTGGTGCTGCGCACCGACCTCTCCGGCAACCCGTCGTTCCGCGAGCTGCTGGAGCGCGTCCGCGCCGTCACCCTGGGGGCCTACAGCCACCAGGACGTCCCCTTCGAGGCCCTGCTCGCCCGCCTGTCGCAGCAGCGTGACCCGTCGCGCACGCCGCTGTTCCAGGTGATGCTCAACATGCTGAACCTGCCGGACACCGGCGCGGTGCCGCTGCCGGGGCTGACTCTGGAGCCGATCGAGGTTCCCGAGCTCCCCTCGAAATTCGACCTCACCTTCTACGTCACCGAGCTGCCGGACCACGGGATCTTCCTCCACCTGCTCTACAACGCCGACCTCTTCGCCGAGGAGCGGATGCGCGACCTGCCCGCCCAGCTCGAGCTGGTTCTGGAGGCGGCCGTGAGCCGTCCCGAGACGCCGGTCGAGGAGCTGTCGCTGGTCACCCCCGCGGCGCGGGCCGTGCTGCCCGATCCGGCGGTGCCGCTCGACGGCTCCTGGGTGGGGGCGATCCACGGCCTCTTCTCGGCGCGGGCGCGCAGCGCGCCGGAGCGGCCGGCGGTCTCCGACCGCGAGGGGACCTGGAGCTATGGCGAGCTGGAGACGGCGAGCAACCGTCTCGCCCACCGGCTGATCGGCGCCGGCGTGCGCCAGGGGGACCGGGTGGCGGTCTGGGCCCACCGCAGCGCGCCGGTCGCCGCGGCCGTGATGGGAGCCCTCAAGGCCGGCGCGGCGTTCACCATGCTCGATCCCGCCTATCCGCCGGCCCGGCTGGTGGAGATCCTGCGCATCGCCACTCCGCGCGCCCTCGTCCGGCTGGAGGCCGGCGGGCCGCTGCCGGACGGGGTGGAGGCCTGGCTGATCGAGGCCGGCTGCGCCCGGATCGACCTGCCGCGGGGCGGCGGCGCCGGGCCGGTGCTGGAACGGCTGGCGGGCTTGCCCGGCGAGCCGCCGGCGGTCACCACCGGACCGGACGACGTGGCGGTGCTCGGCTTCACCTCCGGCTCCACCGGCACGCCGAAAGGGATCGCCGGCCGGCACGGTCCGCTGACCCACTTCCTCCCCTGGCAGTGCCAGCGCTTCGGCCTGACGGCCGAGGACCGCTTCAGCCTGCTCTCCGGGCTGGCGCACGACCCCCTGCAGCGCGACCTCTTCACGCCGCTCTACCTGGGCGCCACCATCGTCGTCCCCGACCCCGAGGACATCGGGATCGCCGGCCGCCTCGCCGCCTGGGTGGCGCGCGAAGGGGTGACGGTGGCCCACCTGACGCCGGCCATGGGGCAGATCCTCACCGAGCGCGCCAGCGGCGGCGGCGCCGTCGAGGCGCCCGGCCTGCGGCTGGTGATGCTGGTGGGCGACGCCCTCACCCGGCTCGACGTGGCGCGCATCCGGCGCCTGGCGCCGCGGGTAACCTGCGTCAACCTCTACGGCTCGACCGAGACCCAGCGCGCAGTCGCCTACCACGTCTGCGAGGGGACCGGCGAGGACGCCAGGCAGGTGCTCCCGCTCGGGGCCGGCATGCGCGACGCCCAGCTCCTGGTGATCAACCGCGCCGGGGGCCTGGCCGGCATCGGCGAGGTGGGCGAGATCGCCATGCGCAGCCCCCACCTGGCGCAAGGGTATCTGGGAGACCCGGCGCTGACCGCCGACAAGTTCCGCACCAACCCGTTCACCGGCCTGGCCGGCGACCGGATCTATCGCACCGGTGACCTCGGCCGCTATCTGCCGGACGGCGAGGTGACCTTCGCCGGCCGCGCCGACCAGCAGGTGAAGATCCGCGGCTTCCGCATCGAGCCGGCGGAGATCGAGGCCCGCCTGGCCGCCCTGCCCGGCGTGCGCGAGGCCGTGGTGATCGCGCGCGAGGACCGCGGCGAGAAGCGGCTGGTGGCCTACATCGTCGCCGAGGGGGGAGCGGTCTCCCCCGCCTTCCTGCGCCAGGCCCTGCGCGACCGCCTGCCGGCCTACATGGTGCCGTCGGCCTTCGTCGCCCTCCCGGCCCTTCCCCTCACCCAGACGGGGAAGATCGACCGCAAGGCCCTGCCGGCGCCGGACAGCGCGTGGAGCGACCTGGGGCGG
>JAICSG010001148.1 GCA_025937035.1 Thermoanaerobaculia bacterium
CCGCCTGAAGGAGAAGCTCGAAAAGCAGCCGCTCTCCGGTCGCTACGGCCTCGGCCACACCCGCTGGGCCACCCACGGCGCGCCCAGCGAGCGCAACGCCCACCCCATGGTGGACTCCCGCCGCCGCCTGGCGCTGATCCACAACGGCATCATCGAGAACTTCCTGCCGCTCAAGAAGCGGCTGATCGCCGAGGGGTGGACCTTCACCTCGGACACCGATACCGAGGTGGTGGCGAACCTCATCTCCTCCTATCTGGACGGCGATCTCCGGGCCGCCGTGGCCCGCGCCGTCAAGGAGCTGGAGGGGATGTACGCCTTCGCCGTGGTGAGTGTCGAGACCGAGGGACAGGAGATCGTGGCCTCCCGCCAGGGTCCGCCGCTGGTCATCGGCCTCTGCGAGGGGGAGCAGTTCCTCGCCTCCGACCCGGCGGCCCTCCTCGCCTACACCAAGGACGTGATCTTCCTGGAGAACGGCGACATCGCCCGCCTCACCCCGGCCGGCGTCGAGATCCAGGACCGCGCGGGAAAGCCCATCCAGCGCCCCGTGCAGCGCCTCAACTGGGACCCCATCCAGGCCGAGAAGGGGGGCTACAAGCACTTCATGCTCAAGGAGATCCACGAGCAGCCGCAGGTCGTGCAGGAGACCTTCGGCGGGCGCGTGGACTTCGAGCGGGCCGAGATCCTCTTCGACACGGTGAAGCTCACCCGGGAGGAGATCCAGCGCGTCGAGCGCCTCACCCTCCTGGCCTGCGGTACCTCCTGGCACGCCGGGCTGATCGGCAAGTTCCTGATCGAGGAGATCGCCCGCATTCCGGTCGAGGTGGACTACGGCTCCGAGTACCGCTACCGCGATCCGATCGCCTCCGACCGCGTGCTGGCCGTGGGGATCTCCCAGTCGGGCGAGACCGCGGACACCCTTTCGGCGATGGAGGCGGCCCACGACTGCGGCGCCCGCCTGCTGGCCGTCTGCAACGTCACCGGCAGCCAGGCGACGCGCATCAGCGAGGGGGTGATCTACACCCATGCCGGCCCCGAGATCGGCGTCGCCTCGACCAAGGCCTTCACCACCCAGCTCGTGGCCCTCTACCTGCTGGCCCTCTACCTGCGCCAATGCCGGACTGGCTCGATCGACCGGCGCTATCTGGACGAGCTGACGCGGGTCCCGCAGGCGGTGGACGAGGTGATCCGGCGCCAGGAGCAGCACATGGACGAGCTGGCCCGCAAGTACCACCGGACGCAGAGCTTCCTCTACCTGGGCCGGGGGATCAACTATCCGATCGCCCTCGAAGGGGCGTTGAAGCTCAAGGAGATCTCCTACATCCACGCCGAGGGGTATCCCGCCGGCGAGATGAAGCACGGCCCGATCGCCCTGATCGACGAGAAGATGCCGGTGGTGGCGATCGCCACGGGCGACCAGCTCTTCGAGAAGACCAAGAGCAACATGCAGGAGGTGAAGGCGCGGGACGGCATCGTCTTCGCCCTCACCGACCGCGACCCCGAGGAATTGGGAGGCATCGCCGACGAGGTGATCGAGGTCCCCACCGTCTCGCCCCTCCTCCAGCCGATCGTCAACGTGGTCCCGCTTCAGCTCCTCGCCTACTTCATCGGCGTCCGCCGCGGGGCGGATGTGGACCAGCCGCGGAATCTGGCGAAGAGTGTGACGGTGGAGTAGGGATGACCTTCACCGTGAAGCGGTGAGACCTCGGTTGGGTGGGAGACTTTTCGGGGAGTCAGAGTCCCCATAGGTGTCCCCATCCCTCC
>JAICSG010001115.1 GCA_025937035.1 Thermoanaerobaculia bacterium
AGTCGCTCGCCGTGCTGGGCGCCGGCGCCGTGGGCACCGAGTTCGCCTCGATCTACGCCTCCTTCGGCTCCAAGGTCACTTTGATCGAGATGCTCCCGCGCATCCTCCCCGTCGAGGACGAGGAGGTCTCGGCCGAGCTCCAGAAGGCCCTGCGCAAGCGGGGGATCGACGTCCTGGCGGGCACCAAGATGCAGAGCGTCGAGCGCACCGAGAACGGCGTCCGCCTGAAGCTCGAGGGGGGAAAGGTCGACACCGTCGAGGCCGAGCTCCTGCTGGTCGCCATCGGCCGCCGGCCGGTGACCGAGAACCTGAATCTCGAAGCCCTCGGCATCGAGCTGGAGCGCGGCTACGTCAAGGTCAATCCCTACATGCAGACCGCCCAGCCCCACATCTACGCCATCGGCGACGTGATCAACACCCCCTGGCTGGCGCACGTGGCCTCGGCCGAGGGGATCCTGGCGGTCGAGCACATGGCCGGGCTGCCGGTCAAGCCGATCAATTACGACCGGGTGCCCTCCTGCACCTACTGCGACCCGGAGGTGGCGAGCGTGGGCCTGACCGAGGCCAAGGCGCGCGAGCGGGGCTATGACGTGAAGGTCGGCAAGTTCCCCTTCACCGCCCTCGGCAAGGCCAAGGTGATCGGCAAGACCACCGGCTTCGTCAAGGTGGTGCGCGAGACCAAGTACGACGAGATCCTCGGCGTGCACATCATCGGCGCCCACGCCACCGACCTGATCGCCGAGGCCTGCGTGGCCTTGCAGATGGAGGGGACGGACGAGGAGCTGCTGCGCACCATGCACGCCCATCCGACCATGTCCGAGGCGGTCATGGAGGCGGCCCACGCCGCCCATGGCGCGGCGATCCATATCTGATCCCTTAGAAGCAAGGACGGCCATGGCGAAGACAGGAAAAGCTTGGGGTCCCCTGCACCCCGAAACCGAAACCACCGAGCGGCTGGCGAAGACGAGCCTTCCGCGCGAGCGCCAGCTCGAGCTCTACCATTTCCTGCGGCTCACCCGGATGGTGGAGGGGCGCCTCGGCAACCTCTACCGTCAGGGGAAGGTCGTCGGCGGCCTCTACTCCAGCCTCGGCCAGGAGGCGACCGCCGTGGGCAGCGCCTACGCCCTGGAGCCCCAGGACGTGATGGGCCCCCTCATCCGCAACCTCGGCTCCATGCTCGTCCGCGGCGTGCAGCCGCGCGAGGTCATGATGCAGTACATGGCCAAGAGCGACAGCCCGACCGGCGGCAAGGACGGCAACACCCACTTCGGCGACCTCGAGCGCGGCCTGGTGGCGCCCATCTCCATGCTGGGCGCCGTGATCCCGGTGATGGCCGGGGTGGCGCTCGCCGGCAAGATGCAGAGGCGTGACCTGGTGGCCCTCACCTACATCGGCGACGGCGGCACCTCGACGGGGGACTTCCATGAAGGATTGAACCTCGCCGCCGTGCTCAACGTCCCCTTCGTGCTGATCGCCGAGAACAACGGCTGGGCCTACTCGACCCCCACCTCCCGGCAGATGCGGGTGCGCAACATCGCCACCCGGGCCGCCGCCTACGGCGTCCCCGGGGAGATCGTGGACGGCAACGACGTGCTGGCGGTCTACGAGGTCACGAAGAAGGCGGTGGAGCGGGCGCGCTCCGGCGGCGGGCCGACCCTGATCGAGTCCAAGACCTTCCGCATGAAGGGGCACGCCGAGCACGACGACGCCGGCTACGTCCCCAAGGAGCAATTCGAGGAGTGGAAGCAGAAGGACCCGATCGAGCGCTTCGAGCGCCACCTTCTGACCACCGGCCTCGCCACCGAGGAGGAGCTCAAGGCGA
>JAICSG010000713.1 GCA_025937035.1 Thermoanaerobaculia bacterium
GTCGTGCCGCCGCTCGCCGCCAGCCACGGATCGATGACCAGGGACTTGATCCTCGTGCGCGCCGGCACCAGATCCCCGTTGATCGTCTGGTCGACCTGCCAGTGATGGAGCCAGTTGAGAGTAAAGGTCGACAGCGTGGCCGGGTCGGTCGTGCCGGCGAGCGACTGCATGCGGGCGCCGAAAGTCCAGGCACCCTGGGTGGCCGGGGCCGGCACGACGCCGGAGCTGATGCAAGGCCCCCAGGTCGTCCGCAGGCAGTCGTCCACCACCGAGACGTCGGTGACGAACAGCTCCTTCTGCGGCACCACCGTGCAGGACGACTGGAGCGGCAGCCCGCTGACGTCGCGGCTGGTCCGCACGGCGGCCTGCTGCTCCGGCGTGCCGAGCTCGGTGCGCGTGACCGAGGCGAAGGCGATCAGAGAGGTGCCCAGGACAATCACGAACAGGGCCAGGACGATCCTGGGGCTCAGATGCGAGCGAAGACGGCTCATTGCTTCCTCCTTCGGGACAGCTCGTCCCCTGGGTAGGGATTTCAGATTCCCCTACAAGGAAGGTGGCCTCTTGCTCGCCAACCGAGACAATTGCGAATATCTTGTAACGAAGATGTCGCCCGCGCTCAGGCGTACCCCTTGCTGAGGAGCATCCGCGCGCTGACCTTGTAGCCGTTCGCGTCGGCCGGCTCGAAGCCGAGCGAGTCCGCCACCCGGTTGATGACGTTGAAGAGGGCGCAGACGTGGATGGCGTCCTCGATCTCCTCGTCCGAAAGGCCGGCGGCGCGCAGGGGCGCCACGTCGTCCGGGCCGATCTCCTGCGGACGCAGAGTCAGCTTCTCGAGGAAGCCGAGCATCGTCCGCAGCTTCTCGGAGACCGGCGCCGTCCGGTAGTCGGCGAGCACCGCCTCCACCACCCCGTCTTCCCCTTGCGCCATCGACGCGACCGCGCCGTGACAGTCCCTTCAGAAGACGCAGGAGTTGCAGCGGGAGGTGAAGGAGGCGAAGAGCTCCCGCTCCCAGACGGTCCACTTCGACGGCCCGCGCATCACCGCCTGGATCCAGGCGTTGTAGGCGCCGCCGAAAAATTTCGGGCGGTAGAGCAGGGTGCGGACGATGTCCGGCACCCGCGCGCCGACCTTCCAGCTCATCACCGGCAGGAGAAGCCTCTTGATCCCCTCCCCCTTCCGCACCCGTTCCAGCCTCATCGCTTGCCTCCTTCGAGGGCGGCGAGCCCCCGCTCCAGCCGCGCGAGACCGCCGCCGACCGCGGCGCTGACGGCAATCTCGAAGATCTGGTCCTCGGACCAGCCCGCCCGCCGCAGGGCCTGGACCTCCTCGTCGGTGATCTGGTGGGCGTGGAGGGCGGTCTTGTCGACGAAATCCCGCAGGCCGTCGGGGATGGCGGCGCCGGAAGAAGCGGTGGGCCCGCCGCCGAGCCCGGCCGACCGCGCGGCCACCGCCTGCCGCACGGCGGGATCGGTCTTCCCAGGGCCCTTGAGAACGGCATCCCTCAGGCGCTCGACCAGCTCGGTGTAGCGTCGCATCCGGAGCTCCTTCACGCACGGCGGATTGCCGTTTAGCTATATCTTACCTCAGAAAGCAGGGACAGGGACTCCAGGGACAGCAGGGACCTCAGGGACACGAAAGGCACAGGATCGGCGTTTTCTGTCCCTGTTGTCCCTGGAGTCCCTGTCCCTGCTTTATCTTTTCTTACTCTTTGTCGAGGCCGCGGGTGCCTGGAGAGTATTTGACCACCCGGACCTTCTCCAGGGTGACGAGCCCCTCGGGGACCATCTCATCGAGAATGGCGAGGAGCGGCTCCACCCGTTCGTGGGCCTCGACCACCTCGATCACCACCGGCAGGTCCTCGGAGAGACGGAGGATCTGCGTGGTGTGGAGGACGCTGCGGGCGCCGAAGCCGGCGACGCCGTGCAGCACGGTGGCTCCCGAGTACCCCTCCTTGCGCAGGCGCTCGATCAGGGCCAGGGCGAGCGAGCGGTGATGCCACCGGTCGCCCTCGCCGATGAAGACCCGCACCAGCGTCGCCTCGCCGTCCAGGACCCGCATTCCCGTCTCCTCGCTCTCTCCCGGGTTTGCCGCCGGGCCCCCCATTCTAGTCTCCAGGGAGGCCGTGGTACGCTCCCGCGCCGCAGTGTTTTTCTTTACCAAGCCCGACCGCCGCCAGATCGACCGGTTTCTCTCCGCCCAGCGGAACCGTACGTTCTCCTATCGCGAGGTCGGCGCCTCGCGGCGGCAGGCACCCGCCGGCTATCGGCAGGACCACAACCGGATCCAACTCGGGGAAGGGCGGGCCGCCTTCGCGCGCGCCGTGGACGCCCTGCGGAGCTGGAAGCAATTCGATCTCGGCTGGGTCTCCGCTCACCCCTCCACGGCGCCGCTGGAGCCGGGGGTCACGGTGGCGGTGCGGGCCCGGCATCTCGGCTTCTGGTCGCTCAACGCCTGCCGGATCGTCTACACGATCGACGACGAGGGCCCGGTGGTCCGTTTCGGCTTCGCCTATGGGACGCTCCCCGACCACGCCGAGCAGGGGGAGGAGCGCTTCACGGTCGAATGGCACCACGAGGACAACGCGGTCTGGTACGACATCCTCGCCTTCTCGCGGCCGGCCCACCCCATGGCGCGCTTAGGGCTGCCGGTCGCCCGCGCCCTGCAGAAGCGCTTCGCCCGGGACTCCAAGCGCGCCATGGCCCGCGCCGCCGCCGTGCAGTGGCCCGGGCCGGGGGGACGGGGGCGGTAGACGGTTATCGCGTCTCCGCCCGCCGCGCCCCGGCGACGCCGAAGACCCCCGAGAGCACCCCCAGGGCGATCAGCGAGAGCCCGATCAGCGACCGCAGGTGGTCCGTGGCGGCGCCGCTGAACGCTTCGTTGAGCAGCGTGGGGAGCCCCGCGTCGTGCGGGATGGTGAAGAGGCCGGCCGCGGCCAGGAGGAAGCCGAGGGCGGCCAGGTTCTGCCCCGGCGGCTTCTCCGGCCGGCCGCTCTCCTTCCCCACCACGCTGTGGGTGTAGCCGTAGGAGAAGTAGATCGACATCCCCAGCACCAGCCAGCCGATGAACCGCCACCA
>JAICSG010000835.1 GCA_025937035.1 Thermoanaerobaculia bacterium
AGGCCTCGCCCCCGAGGAGACCTTCGACCTTCTCCTCGACGTGCCCCGCATCGCGCACTGCATGCCGGGCGCCAAACTGGCCACCGTCGACGGCGACGACTTCGCTGGCTCGGTCAAGGTCAAGCTCGGTCCAGTCGTGATGACCTATGACGGCAAGGCCAAGATCCTGGAGCGCAACCGGGATGCACTCACTGCCAGGATCGAGCTCTCCGGCCGCGACACAAAGGGCAGCAGCGACGCTTCAGCGACCGTCGACACCGTCCTCGTCCCCTTCGGCGGCGGCGGGCTCTCCTGCGGGATCGCCGCAGCGCTGGCCGCTCTGCATCCGGAGGCCCGGGTCTTCGGCTGTGAGGTGGCCACCGCCGCGCCCCTCTCCGCCTCTCTCGCCGCCGGCTCGCCCCAGACGCTGGACTACAAGCCGAGCTTCGTCGACGGCATCGGCGGCAAGAGCCTGCTGCCCGAGATGTGGCCGATCGCCAGCTCGCTGCTGGCCGGTGCACGCGTCGTCCCGCTGGAGGAGGTGGCCGCCGCCGTCCGGCTGCTGGCCGAGCGCCACCGCGTGATCGCCGAGGGGGCCGGTGCCGCGTCCGTGGCCGCGGCGCTCGCGGGGGTCCCGGAGGCGCGCAAGGTGGTCTGCGTGGTCTCCGGCGGCAATCTCGACGCTTCCAAGCTCTGCGCCATCCTGGAGGGGCGGATGCCCTGAGGCAAATCATGAAAAGACTTGGAATCGCACTCTTGGGGCTGGCCACACTCGCGGCGGCGCACGGCAAGAACATGACCAAGCTTCAACTCGTCGAGGCCACCATCCCGGAGCTCCAACAGGCCATGGACGCGCACCTCCTCACGGCCGAGCGGCTGGTGCGCCTGTACCGGGCCCGCATCGACGCCTACGACAAGAAGGGGCCGGCGGTGAACGCGTTCCTGTACCTGAATCCCAAGGCCGGGGAGGAGGCGCGGCGGCTCGACGCGGCGCGGGGAAAGAAGAAGGCGCGGGGGCCGCTCTATGGCATCCCCGTCCTGCTCAAGGACAACATCGACGTGGCGGGCATGCCGACGACGGCGGGCTCGGTGGCGCTCGCGGGGTCCATGCCGGCCGGGGACGCCTTCATCACCGGCAAGCTGCGCGCGGCCGGCGCGGTCATCCTGGGCAAGGGGACCCTCACCGAATTCGCCAATTTCTTCGGGAGCAACATGCCGACCGGCTACAGCTCGCTGGGCGGCTTCGGATTCAATCCCTATGATCCGCGTCCGATGCCGGGGGGCGACGGCCGGCCGGTGCTCCAGACGGGCGGCTCCAGCTCGGGGCCCGGCATCGCCGTGAACGCCAACCTCGTGACGGTGGCGGTGGGCACGGAGACCTCCGGATCGATCCTCAGCCCGGCGAGCTCCAACGGGGTGGTCGGCCTCAAGCCCACCCTGGGGCTGGTCAGCCGCCACGGCATCCTCCCGATCACGGCCGACCAGGACACCGCCGGCCCCATCGCGCGCACGGTCACCGACGCGGCCATCCTGCTCGGCGTGCTCGCCGGCTACGATCCGGCGGACCCCGCCACGGCCCCCTGCCTCAAGCCCGGCAACTGCCATGAGGACTACACGCGGTTCCTCGACAAAGGGGCTCTCAAGGGGGCCCGCATCGCCGTGGTGACGCCCCTCCCGCCGGAGCGGGCGGCGATCATGAACGCCGCGATCGAGGTCCTGCGCGCGCAGGGGGCCGACGTCCAGATGCTGCCGGCGCCGTTCCAGGCGCAGCTCCCTCCCTGCGTGAGCTATCCGCCTCCCGCGGACTGCTCCACCGTGCTGCTGTACGGCCTGAAGCGCGATTTGAGCGCCTATCTGGCGGCCACACCCGGCGCGCCCCGCCGGACGCTGGCGGAGATCATCGCCTTCAACAAGGCCCACCAGCCGCCGATGAAGTACGGCCAGGCGATCTTCGAGGCGGCGCAGCAGATCGACGCCTCGCCGGGCAGCAAGGACACGGCGCGGTACGAGGCCGACCGGGCCGAGGATCTCAAGCGGTCCCGGGGCCCCCTGGACGCCGTATTCAAGAACGCCGACGCCATCCTCTCCGCGGCCAACTTCTTCGCGGGCGCTCCGGCGAAGGTGGGGTATCCGAGCATCACCGTGCCCGGCGGCTTCGTGCCGCCCACCGCGCCGGTCCAGAATCCGTTCCCCTCGGGTGTGACCTTCACCGGCCCGGCCTTCTCCGAGCCGCGATTGATCGCCTTCGCCTATGCCTTCGAGCAGGCGACCCACCACCGCAAGCCGCCCGCGAGCACGCCGCCGCTGCCCGGCGACACGGTGACTCGGCGGTAGGGAAAGTCTTTCTCCCTCTTCTCCCGTCAGGTGGGGGAGGCCGGGAGAAGAGGGCTGGAGTGATGAGGGCCAACGGACCAGGGACGCCAAATCTGACCAAGCAGCGGTAAGGGCCTGGCGTTCACGCCGGGCCCTCACACCCGCTCCAACACCACATACCCGGAAAACCGCCGGAATTCCTCCCGCTTGCGCTTCGGCATCAGCCTTCCGATCAGCTCCCAGAACCAGGAGCCCTTCATCGTCCGGTTCAGCCGTTTCGCCTCTTCCCAGGTCGAGCGAAATTGCGCCTCGCGCCAGCCGTAGGG
>JAICSG010000534.1 GCA_025937035.1 Thermoanaerobaculia bacterium
ATGTTGTTGCGCATGATGCCGTTCTGGTGCTCCGGCGTGCAGGTGCCGTCCTCGCAGATCGACTCCGGCGAGGTCCCTCCCCCACCGAACGACAGTCCGAGGCGGATGAACCCGGTGGTGTCCCGCTCACAGATCACCAGATTGCGCTCGAAGGTGCCGTTGCGGGAGTTCCCCTTGAGGAAGGCGGCGTAGCTGATCTGGTCCCCCTGGGCCTTGGCGTGGTCGTGGATGAAGTTGCCGCGGATCACCCAGCGGCGGCCCCCCACCACGTCGATCGGCGTCACCGGGTTCGAGGTCTGGCGCGGCGCGGAGTCGAACAGCTCGTTCCCCTCGATCAGCACGTCGTTGGGGAAGACCGGCGGGGTGCCGTCGCCGTTCCCCTTGATCTCGGCGTTGAAGTCGTGCAGGCGGGAGTTGCGGATGCGGGTGAAGTCCCCCCCGCCGCCGATGTGGAAGGCGTGCTCGCAGTCGCTGTGCGAGGCGCAGACTCCCTGGATGTCCAGGTTCTCGAAGTCCCAGTAGGGGGCCGAGACGCGGAACCCCTCGACCGTGTTGAAGCGGATCTTGGCCGACCCCAGGGCCGCGGCCTGCACCGTGATCGGCTGCGAGGCGGTGCCGGGGGTGTCACAGTAGAGGGTCTGGCTGAGGTCGTAGGTCCCGGGCGCCAGCGTGATGACGTCGCCCGGCTGGGCGCTGTTGACCGCGGCGAGGAGCTGCGCCGAGGTCGCGACCGGCACGAGGCCCGCGCCGGCTGGAGTCGTCGCTACCAGGAAACCCGCCCACCCGAGCACAAAAACACCAATCCTCCGGAGTAGGGGCATGGGAGAAACATCCTCCTCCTGGCCGTGAGAGCGGAATTGCCTCTCGACTATGGCGCTTATTGTAATGGATCTATGGACTGAGGCAAAGATGGGGCCGGTCCGCCCGGGCATGAATGCCCCGGCTACGATTCAAACGAAAAGCCGGGTGAACCCGGCTCCCGGAGGGGAGGCTCTGACTTCAGAGCCGGCTTCAGCCGGCTTTTTCGTTGGATTCGTAGCCCGGAGATTGATCCCCGGGCGGCTCAGGCCTCGCTGTTCCGGTCGTAATTCACGATGTTCTCCCACTCGGAGGCGTCCGAGCGGGCGACCACCGCCACCACGGGCTCGGTGTCGCTCAGGTTGAAAACCTCGTGGGGGACGCCGGGCTCGATGAAGATGAAGTCCCCGGCCTCGTTCTCCACCGCCTTCTTGAGGCCCGGGCCGTACTCGTGGCGGACCCGCCCCTGGAGGATGTAGAGCATCACCTCGAAGTCGACGTGGATGTGGGCGTAGGCCACGCCCCCGGGCGGGATCGTGGCCACGTTCATCGACAGCTTCCTGGCGTTGACGTTCTTGGCCGACAGGCCGGCCTTGTACTGGATGTTGTTCCAGCCGCGGCAGGTGCCGCTCCCCCGGATCACCGAGATCCCGTCGTTGCCCTCGACGACCTGCTTGAGGTCCAGCTCTTCAGACATGGTCTTCCTCCTTGGAGGAGAATTGTAGATCGGCGGGGGCCCCTATAATACGGCCCGATGAAAAGCTCACCCGCCGTGGCGCGAGCCGTCCTCCTTGGGCTTCTGCTGCTCGCCGGATGCCGAGCCCGTCCGGAGCCGCGAGGCCGGATCGTCCTGATCGGCCTGGACGGCGGATCGTGGAACCTGATCGCTCCGATGATCGAGGCGGGCCAGCTCCCGCATCTCCGGGCGCTCCAGGAGCGTGGAGTCTCGGCCGACCTGGCGTCCGTGGCGCCGGTGCTCTCCCCCGTGGTCTGGACCTCGATCGCCACCGGCCGGCGTCCCGAGGCCCACGGCGTCAGGTTCTTCTACGCCGACCGGTATTCGATCCGGGTCCCCACCCTGTGGGACCGGTTCGCCGCCAGCGGCTTGCGGGTGGGGCTCTACGACTATCTGGTGACCTGGCCGCCGCACCACCTGCCCAACGGCTTCGTGGTGCCCGGCTGGCTCCGCCGCGACGACAGCGTGTGGCCGCCGGACCTGTTCCAGCGCATCCGGCTCCCCCGTTACGCCTACTCCGTCTCCAACCTGGGGAGCCCGGAGGAGATCGTGGCCAACATCCAGCGCGAGGTCCGCGAGAAACCCCGCTACTGGAACCGGCTCTGGAAGGAGCTCCGGCCGGAGGTGGGGGCGGTGACGTTCTACGCTCTCGATCAGATGGGGCACCGTTTCTGGTACACCGTCCCGGGCGGCTCCCCCCCTCCCGGGGCCGATCCGCGCTTCACCGGCATCCTCCCGCGCACGGTCCGGGAGGTGGACCGGGCGGTGGGCGAGATCGTGGCGTCTCTCGGCCCCGCGGACCACGTCCTGATCGCCTCCGATCACGGATTCCGGGCGAGCGCGCGGGTCAACCGGCGCTGGGGGATCCGGCAGGATTGGCTGCTGGCCACGGCCGGGCTCGATCCACGGCGGGACGGCCTGGAGGTCCTCTCCAGCTTCATGAACCTGACGGTCCGGCTCACCCCGGGCGACGCGCCGGCGAAAGAAGAGGCGCTCCAGAAGCTGGCGGGCTTCGTCGCGAAGATCCGCGCTCCCGGCGGCTCTCCCGCGTTCGACCCGATCACCGTCCACGTGCCGGAGAGGCCCACGGACACCAAGGGCTATCCTGACTGGTTCGCGCAGAGCCTCCGGGAGACGCTGCCGGCGTACGCCGTCTATGCCGCGCTCGTCCGGCCGGAGGCGTTCGAGCGCGCCCTGAGGGAGGGGTATTTCCTCGTCGATGGGAAGCGCGTGCCGGCGGGCACGCTCGCCGCCGAGCACGACTTCACGGGCGAGCACGACCCCGTGGGAATCTTCTTCGCGGCCGGGCCGGCGATCCGTCACCGGCCCGGCAGGCTGCGGCTCTCGGTGCTCGACATCGCCCCTCTGATGGCCTACCTGGCCGGTCAGCCGATACCGGACGACCTCGAAGGGCAATTCCAGCGGGCCCTGATCGATCCCGGCTACCTGGACCGCCACCCGCCCCGCACGATCCCGGCGGCCCGGGCGCCGCGCCTGCCGGCCGAGAAGGGCCGGACGGATAACGCCGAGGACGAGGAGACGAAGAGACGGCTCCGCGCGCTCGGCTACATCCAGTAGCTACGCCGCCGTCCTCTGACAAACGTCATCCCCATTTCCTGACATTCCATCCTGGAGTCACCTTTCCACGCCTCGGGATACTTAGCTTGCCAAGGAGAAAAACACCATGATCCGATGCAAGCATCTCCTGCTCTCCGGCCTGCTGCTGGCCGGGAGCTTCGGTTCCGGGGCTTCGGCTCAGACCGCTCCGGTCGCCATCACCAACGTCCGCGTCTTCGACGGCACCCGGGTGATCCCGAAGGGGACCGTGGTCTTCCAGGGAGACCGGATCGCCGCCGTGGGTGAGCACGGCCAGCCGCCGCGCGGCGCCGACATCATCGACGGCACCGGCCAGACGCTCTTGCCCGGCTTCATCGACGGCCACACCCACACCTGGGGGGAGGCCCTGGAGCGCGCGCTGGTCTTCGGCGTCACCACCGAGCTCGACATGTTCACCGATCCATCGTTCGCCCGCCAGATGCGCGAGGAGCAGGCGAAGACCGGCGCCCCCGGCCGGGCCGACCTCTACAGCGCGGGCTACCTCGCCACCGCGCCCGGCGGCCATGGCACCGAATACGGCATGCCCATGCCGACCCTGACGAATCCGGAGGAGGCGCAAGGCTGGGTGGACGCCCGCGTAGCCGAGGGGTCGGACTACATCAAGATCATCCTGGAGGACGGCTCCCCCTACGGCCGCAAGATCCCCACGCTCGACAAGGCGACCCTCACGGCACTCGTCCAGGCGGCGCACCGGCGGAAGAAGCTGGCGGTGGTCCACGTCAGCACCGAGGACGCCGCCAAGGAGGCGATCGAGGCGGGGGCGGACGG
>JAICSG010000809.1 GCA_025937035.1 Thermoanaerobaculia bacterium
GCCGCCCCGCAGACTTGAGGGCGAACATGAGGAGAGACCCATGAGCCGCCCCGACTACACGCTCCACCGCCCCTTCTTCCTGACCGGCATCGCCGTCACCCTGACCGCCGGGGCGACCTGGGGAGCGATCCTGCTGCTGCGCATCGCCCAGAGCCACTCGTTCACTGAGCCCTCGATCTTCGCCGTCAACGCCCACGGCCAAGCCCAGATCTACGGCTGGGTGGGCCTGTTCGTGCTCGGCTTCGCCTATCAGATGTTCCCCCGCTTCCAGGGCATCCCCCTCCCCTGGCCGCGCCTCGCCTTCCTCTCCCTCGGGCTGATGACCGGCGGGATCGTGGCGCGCAGCTTCGGCGAGGCCCCGCGGATCGCCCCGCTGGCGCTCGCGGGCGTAGCGGCCCAGCTCGCCGCCGTGCTCCCCTTCGCCGCGGTGATGGTCCGCACCCTCCGCGCGCCGGGCCGGACGCGAGGAGCGCACGAGCCCTACATCCTGGCGGCGGTGGCCTGGTTCGTGATCAGCACCGCCTTCGATCTTTTCCATCTGGCGCGCCTGCTCGCGGCCCCGGACGCCAAGGCGGTGTTCGCCCAGGTGGCCACCTTCCAGCTCCCGCTGCGCGACTTCCAGATCCACGGCCTGGCGATGATGATGATCTTCGGCGTCTCCCTCTGGTATCTGCCGAAGCTGGTCGGCTCGGCGCCCCCGAGCGAGCGGCGGGCGCGGGCCCTCTGGCTGCCCCTCCAACTCGCCCTGACGGCTGAGGCCGGGCTCTTCATCACCTTCATGCGCACCCGCCAGATGCCCTGGGTCTTCGCCATGTGGGGGGCGGACGTCCTGTTCGCCGCCTGCGCCGCGGCCCTGGTGCTCGGCCTCCACCTCTTCCGGCCCGTGCGCTTCCCGGACCGCTCGCTCAAATTCCTGCGCGGGGCCCAAGTCTGGCTCCTCCTCTCGCTGGCGATGCGGGTGGCGGCGCCGTTCTGGGCCGCCCTGCTGGGCAAGGGGTTCTCGCACGCCTGGTACGGCGCCACCCGCCACGCGGTGACCGTGGGCTTCATCAGCCTGACGATCGTCGGCATGGCCTCCCGCCTGATGCCGATGCTCGCCGGGCTCGATCCGCGCAAGCTGACCGCCCTCCGGGCCCCCTTCCTGCTGCTCAACCTCGGCTGCGCCATGCGCGTCCTCTTCCAGGTGGCGACCGACCTAACGCCGCGCGCCTTCCCGCTCGCCGGCATCAGCGGCGTCCTGGAGGTGACCGGCCTCACGATCTGGGGCTTCCATCTCGCCGCGGTCATGCTCGGCCGCGTCCGCCAGCCCGTGGCCGCGCCGGAGGAGCTCGTCACCGTATAGGTGGCCTCAAGCTTGCAGCCGGTCCTCCATCGATCTCCGGACATCCCGGAGCCTCGATGGAGGACCTCAAGGTTCAACAACATCGACCTGCGCGAGCTGGCGCAGATCTCGGGCCCCGAGCGGGCTTTCGTCAGCCTCTATCTCGCCAACAAGGATTCCTACGGCGGCCTGAAGGGCCGTATCGACACCATCCGCGCCCTGCTCAAGGACGATCCCGCCGAGACCGAGCATTTCGAGGAAAATCTGAAGATCGTCGAAAAATGGCTCGACGAGCACGTCTGGGAGACCGAGGGGATCTGCCTCTTCGTCTGCTGGGCGCTCGACTACACGCAGGCCTTTCCGCTGACCGTGGCCGTGCCCGACCTTCTCTGGGTCGACTCCTCCCCCTACATCCGGCCGCTGGCCGAGCTCCAGGACGAATACGAGAATTTCGTGGTCGTGGCGGCGGACAACACCGCCTCCCGCATCTTCTTCGTCACCTCGGCGCGGGCCGACCAGGACGCCCGCATCAAGGGGGACGTCAAGAACAACGTCAAGAAGGGGGGCTGGTCGCAGAAGCGCTACGAAAGGCGGCGGGTCAACGAGCTGGTGCACTACGCCAAGGAGATCGTGGACGTCCTGACCGAAATGGATCAGAAAGAGAAATTCGATCGTCTCTTCCTCGTCGGCTCGCAGGAGACCATGGTGCAGATCGAAAGCGCGCTCACCGCCCCGCTCGCCGCCAAGCTGGCCGGCAAGCAGAACGTGGACTTCAGCGCCGGCGACGATCAGATTTTCGATACCGCCTTCGATCTCTTTTTCAACGCCGAGCGCGAGGCCGAGGCGAAGCTCTGGGACAAGATCAAGGACGAGGTCTGCCGGGGCGGCCTGGCCGTGACCGGACCCGAGGAGGTCCTGAAAGCCGCCGCCGTGGGCCGCGTCGAGAAGATCGCCGTCACCCGCGACGCCAAGCTCCCCGGCACCCGCTGCCGGGACTGCGAAAACCTCTCCGCGGGGTCGCTCACCAAGTGCAAGGTCTGCGGCTCGGAGGACGTCTTCGCTGTCGATCTCGTCAACGAGCTGGCCGAGCTCGCGGCCCTGACCAGCGCCGAGACCGACTTCGTCGATCCCATTGAGGGTCTCTCGGAGGCGGGGGAGGTAGCGGCGTTGTTGCGGTATTAGGCCGCACGCCGGCAGGCACCTGAGGGGGTACAATCACCTCCGATGACGACCAAGCCCACCGTCGACCCTGACCAGATCGCCGACTTCTGCCGGCGCTGGAAGGTTACCGAGCTTGCCCTCTTTGGCTCCGTCCTGAGGGAGGATTTCCGGCCGGACAGCGATGTCGACGTCCTGGTCACCTTCGAGCCCGGGGCGCCCTGGATGCTCTGGGATCTCTCCA
>JAICSG010001234.1 GCA_025937035.1 Thermoanaerobaculia bacterium
AGCTTGATGAGATTGCGGTACCAGGAGAGGAGCGAGCCGGGATCGGCGGCCTCGGCGGCCACGTTCGCCGTGTCACGCCCCGGCGCGAAGTCGTGCCAGGGCTGGCCCGTGGTGAAGCCGCCGCCGGCGGAGGCATCCCAGGGCATGGGGGTGCGCTTGAATTCGTCCGCGCCGCCGGGACCGTTCTGCAGGCCCACCTCCTCGCCGTAGTAGAGGAACGGCGCGCCGGGCAGGGTGAGCAGGACGGCCGCGGCGGTGCGCAGCTTCGCGGGGTCGTTGCCGAGCTGCGTGGCGACCCGCTGCTCGTCGTGGTTGGTCAGGAAGGGGGTGTCGATAACACCTGCCGGATAGAGCTCCGCCATCTCCTGGTATTTGGCGGCGATGCCGGCCGCGTCGCCGTCGTGCACCCCCTTCACGATCGCCTCGGCGAGCGGGAAGTTGAAGGTCATCGGCAGCTCGTCCCCCTCCTTCACCACCGCGGTCGAGCCGTAGTAGGGGGCGATCTTGGGGGTGTCGGTCCAGTTCTCGCCCACCAGCGTGGCCTGGGGCTTGGCCTGGCGGACCGCCGCGGCGAATTCCTTGAGATAGTCGTGGGTCTCGGGCTGGTCGCTCTGGAGGTCGCCCGGGCCGTTGGCGAAAAGGTGGCGGGTGGCGTCGAGGCGGAAGCCGTCCACGCCGCGGCCGAGCCACCAGGTGGCCAGGCGCTCCATCTCCTGCCGCACCGCCTGGGTGCTGAAGTTGAGGTCCGGCATGCCGCTCCAGAAGATGCCGTAGTACCAGCTCGCCGGGGTGCCCCCCTTGGGGTTCGGGTGCCAGGTGGGATCGCTCCCCCAGGGCTGCCGCCATCCCGGATTGTCGAAGCGCCAGACGTACCAGTCGCGGTGCTGGGAGCCGAGAGAGGTCGAGTCGAGGAACCACGGGTGCTGCGAGCTGGTGTGGTTCATCACGAAGTCGAGAATGACCTTGATCCCCCGGCGGTGCGCCTCGGCGAGGAAGCGGTCGAAGTCGTCGCCGGTGCCGTAGGCCGGCTGAATCTTCTCGTAATTGGTGGTATCGTAGCCATGATAGCTGGGCGACTCGAAGACCGGCATCAGCCAGAGAGCGTCGACGCCCAGGCCCTTGAGATAGTCGAGCTTGCTCGTGAGCCCCCGCAGGTCCCCCACGCCGTCGCCGTCGGAGTCCTCGAAGCTGCGGACAAAGACCTCGTAGAACACCGCCCCCCGGGCCCAATCGTGCTGCCATTGGACCACCGTCGGCGCGGCTTTCGCGGCCGGCCGGACCGGCGGCCGGGCGTTGACGGCGGGCGCGAGGGCGAGAGAGAGGGAGAGGCTGAGGAGGAGCCGGGCGGTGGGTTTCATGGCGGTATTCTAAGGGGAGGTCCATGGCCCGCGACCATGATGCCCGCCCGGGATCGAATCCGGGGCGGGCAGCGGTCGAGGCGGCTCAGCAGAAGCCCGGATGCTGGCAGGAGAGCGTGGGGCACCGGCAGGAGTCGAAGTTCGTTTGCGGTAGGACGCTTCCGCCGGCGGCTCCCGCGGCCTCG
>JAICSG010000423.1 GCA_025937035.1 Thermoanaerobaculia bacterium
CTTGATCCGGGTCCACAGATCCTGTGCAAATCGCCGTTCGGCATTGCGATCTCTCCCGGAAGCATGGTCATTGTTTCTCTGTTCCTCCTGGAGCGTGAGGATCAGCCTGCTCAGCCGTGCCGCGGTTTGACTTGCTGCCACCACGTCGGCACTGAGGCGTGTTGCCAAAGTAGAGGCGAGCACAGGCCCTCCGCCGTCTCGGACGTTCTCCCCTTCAGGAGCCCGGCAGTCAATCAGAAGCCGCTCGACGAACCAGTCCCCCAGATCCAGCGCAGACCATCGGAAGCCCATGGCGGTGAGAAGGCGTTCGAGGGTCATGGCGTCCGGCGTGCTTTTCCCTCCCTCGTATTCCGAGATCGACGAGCGTTTCACCCCCGAAATCCGGGCGAGGTCCGATTGGGTCATGTCGAGCGCGGCCCGCAGGACCGCGAGCACCCTGCCGAGCGCAGCGGGCTCCTGGATCTTCCGATCCTTCTTCACTCGTGCCATGTCTTCCTCCCAACCCTCGTGGCCGACGTCAGCAGAATATCGTGAAAGACGAACCTGCGTCTTTCTAGAGGTGGTGCCTGGAAGAGAAAAAGGCGCGCCTGTCCGCGTCCGGCCCCCTCAAATCCGCAATCTGTACCTTTCAGGGGACCAACTGTCGTCTTTTGATGCACCCTTCTCACAAGAGGCGGTATTCCGGAGCCATGGTGGCGGCCGGCGCAGCCGCCTGGACAGGAGACCGATATGACTCTTTCGCGCCGCCTCCGCGTGCTCCCCATCCTCCTCGTAGTCCTCCTCGCCGCGGGACCGCTCGCCGCCGCGACATCCGGCCACCGGTCCCGAGGAGCAAGGCCGTCCGGGGTCAGTATCGCCGGAGCGCTGTCCGAGGCCTGGGCTTTTGTTAGCCGGATCTGGACGAAGGAAGGCGGCTCGACCGATCCGTTTGGGAAGGCAGGCAACTCGATCGACCCCTTCGGCCAACCCGTGCCGAGCTCGCTGGTGCCCTCCTCTGGCAGCCCGGAGGAGAGCCAGCCGACCCCAGGGCAGTGACGTGGGTGCGGGGCGAGGGGCAGCGCCCTCGCCCCCCCTCGGGGACTGCCGGTCCATCGGCTCCGCAGAGCCGGAGGCCGGAGCCCACGGCCGTCTCACCGGAGCCGATGGCGGATTCACCAGAGCCATAGGCGGGCTCACCGGAGCCGGCCTCTGGCTCCGCAGGGAAGTTGACCGGCTCTGATGAGCTTACCGGTGGCTCTGACGAGCCGGCCGTGGGCTCTGGTGAATCCGTCTATGGCTCTGGTGAATCCGCCTCTGGCTCTGGTGAGCCGGCCATTGGCTCCGGTGAGCCGGCCGTGGGCTCCGGTGAGCCGGCCATCGGCTCTGGTGACTCCGCCTCTGGCTCTGGTGAGCCGGCCGTGGGCTCTGGTGACTCCGCCTCTGGCTCTGGTGAGCCGGCCGCAGGCCATGGACCGGCAGCCTCTGAGGGAGAGCCGCGGAGGTTGACAAAGTACTGGCCCCCTTTCCGCGAAACAGCAGATTCCTGTCCGCTTCCCGGGACACGCGGTCCCCCGCTCGGACCTCTCCTTCGCGATCCGCTCCGGCCTCTCTATGCTCCCCCGCATGGTGAAAATCCCCACGCTGGAAACAGAACGCCTGAGGCTGCGGCCGTTGCGCGAAAACGACTTCGAGGAGTACGCCGCGCTCTATGCGGACCCGGAGGTCCTGCGGCACCTGGGGGGCGGGCCGGAGCCGTGGGACCGGGGGCGGTCCTGGCGGCACATGGCCTTCATCCGGGGGCACTGGGAGATCGCGGGCGCTGGCATGTGGGTGGCGGAGCGCAAAGAGGCGGACGCCTTCCTGGGCCTGATCGGCTTCGCGGCGCCCGAGGGCTGGCCGGGATTCGAGCTCGCCTGGACCCTGGCGCGGCGCTGTTGGGGCCACGGCTACGCCACCGAGGGGGCCCGGGCGGCTCTGGCCCACGCCTTCACCGTCCTCAAGAAGGACCGCGTCATCAGCCTCATCCATCCGGAGAATCGGTCCTCGATCCGCGTGGCCGAGCGCATCGGTGAGAGCCCGCAGGGCCGCATCCTTCATTTCGGGCGGGAGATGCTGTGCTTCGGGATCGACCGGGAGACCTACCTGAGAGGGGCGGCCCACCTGGAGCCAGCCGAGGTGGGCGCCGGCCTCTTCCCTCCAGCGGGCCTACCGCCGGGCGTCCAGGAAGCGCCGTAAAGCCTTCTGAACCAGCAGGGCGTCTCCCGCGGCCTCGGGGGCGAAGGCGATGCCGATGGTATCTCCCTCGCGCCAGGTGACGGTGCCGCGGACGTCGAGGATGCCCGGCTCCCCCGCCAACCCCAGGCGGAAGTGGACCGCCTGGCCGGTCTGCCAGGTGATCGGAACGCCGGAGAGACCCACGCCGCCCAGCGACAGGTTCTCCAGGGTCACCGAGAGCCTGGCGCCGTCCTCCATCTCCATCACCGAGTCGACGCCCAGGCGGATGCGGACGTCCCGTTGCCCGGCGAGCCCCAGCAGGGCGGAGACGTTCATGCCGTGGCGGCGGATCACCTCGGCGCGGAACTTGAGCTCCAGGCCCGGGTTGGCGGCGAGGATCTGGACGAGGTCGGGCTTCTCGATGCGCAGCAGAACGGTGGGGGCGGCGGTGCGGGCCGAGGCGTAGCGGCGAGCCTTGTCGTTGAGCAGCCCCATCTCGCCGAAGAAGCCCCCCTCCTCCAGCCGCGCGAGCACCTGCTGCGGCTTCCCCTGCAAGTCGCGGAAGACGGTGACCATCCCCTCGCGCACGAGGTAGAAGGCGTCGACCCCGTCCCCCTCGCGGAAGATCAGCTGGTAGGCGGGATGGTGCTCCTCCTTCGTCACGGCCGCCAGACGGTCGAGCTGCGCGTCGTCCAGGTCTACGAAAAGAGAAACCTTGCGGAGAAAGTCTTTCAGCAAGCTACCCTCCCAGCTCCTTCACCAGACCTTCCAGCTTGGCCTTCTCGCCCGGATCGGTCTCCAGGAGGAGGGCGCGGCGGAAGCAGCGGAGGGCCTCGTTGCGGTCCTCCAGCTCATAGAGATAGATGGCCCCCTCCGTCTTCCAGAGGTCGGTCCGGTTGGGCGCGATGCGCAGGAGCTGCTCGTAGAGCAGGGAGGCGTCGCGGAACCGCTTCAGGTCGTAGGCCGTGCGGGCCGCGTTCTCCAGCGGCACGGGATTGGCCGGCGCCCGGCGCGCCGCCTCGCGGAAGTCGGCCAGGGCGCTGTCGAGGTTGCCGGCCTCGGCGCGGGCCACCCCCCGTTCGAGGTAGATCTCGGGCTCGTGGGCTCCCGCCTTGAGGGCGGTGTCGAGCACGGCCTCCGCCCCCTTGCGGTCGCCGCGCTGGCGCAGCATCCGCGCCAGGCTGCCCGCCGCCGCGGCCTGCGCCGGATCGAGGGTCAGGGCGCGGCGGAATTCCTTCTCGGCCTCCGCCTTGCGCCCGAGGTCGAGCAGGCAGCCGGCGGCGTCCGCGATCGGCACGGCGTTGAGGTCGTTCTCCTTCTCCGCGCGCTGGAAGAGGTTGAGGGCCGACTCGGTGCGGCCGGCCTGCCGCAGGCAGAAGCCGGCGAGGCTCAGGGCCGGGAAGTTGTGGGGGTCCTCTTTGACGATCGCCTGGAGCCGCGGCAGCGCCTGGTCGCAGTGCCCCTCCTGTACCGTCTGGGTGGCGGCGTGGAGGTCGCGGGCGATGCCGGCCATGGCGCGCGGATCGGGGAGCTTGCCGGTGACCGGCCCCTCCGCCACGCCGCCGAGATAGCCGAGGCTGGCGAGCTGGCGGCGCTGCTCGTCCGAGAGGACGTTCTCGGGGCGGACCGGGGTGTCGAGCTTCTCCCCCAGGGCGTGCAGGAGCCCGGCGAGCTTGCCGTCCCACTCCCGCGCCGCCCTGGCCTGCGTGGGGGCGAGGTCGCGGCTCTCGCCGGGGTCCGCCTTCAGGTCGTAGAGGCTGCTCTTCGGGGCTTTCATGTAGAGGAAGCGGTCGTCGCCCAGCGAGCGCAGGGGGTACCACTTGTAGGCGAAGAACGGCAGGAAGCTCTCGGTATAGGTCTCGCGGGAGCAGCTGGCGCCGGAAGGCAGCGGCAGGAGGCTCCGGCCGTCGAGGCCGTCCGTCTTCTGCCCCGCCAGGGCGAGGAGGGTGGGGGTCACGTCGACGGTGCGCACCAGGCAGTCGCTGGCCTTGCCGGCGGGGACGTCCGGTCCCGCCAGGAGGAGCGGCACCCGCCGGGCGGCGCGGTAGAGCAGCAGGCCGTGGGTGGCCTCGCCGTGCTCGCCCAGCATCTCGCCGTGGTCCCCCACGGCCAGCACGTCGGTCTCCTTCGGCAGCTTCTTGAGCAGCTCGCCGATCTGCTCGTCCATGAAGGCGATCTCGCCGTCGTAGAGGCGGTGGGGCCCCTTGGCGGCGTCGGCGAAGCGGGTGGGCGGCCGGTACTCCTCGTGCGGATCGTAGTAGTGGACCCAGAGGAAGAAGGGTGCCTTAAGCCCCCCCATTGCCTTCAGCGCGGCGGCCGTGGTAGCTTCCGCCGTCCGTTCAGACACCACGCTTCCCTGAGCATAGCCGGTCCCCAGGTCGTCGTCGTAGACGCGGAAGCCTTGGTCCAGCCCCTGATGGCGCGCCAGGACCAC
>JAICSG010000571.1 GCA_025937035.1 Thermoanaerobaculia bacterium
CCCCCTGGAAGCGCGGGGTGTTCCGGCGGTAGTCGTCCGGCGCCAGATCCTCGAAGGTCTTGATCTGGCCGGTGAGGAAGCCGCGGCCGAGGGGGCTGTAGGGGACGAAGCCCACCCCGAGCTCCCGGCAGGCTTCGAGGATGCCGTCGTCCTCGGGGTCGCGGCTCCAGAGCGAGTACTCGCTCTGCACCGCCGTGATGGGATGGATCTTGTGCGCCCGGCGCAGGGTGTCTGGGCTCACCTCGGAGAGGCCCAGCCAGCGCACCTTCCCCTCTTTCACCAGCCCGGCCATGGCGCCCACCGTCTCCTCGATCGGCGTGGCGGGGTCGACCCGGTGGAGGTAGTAAAGGTCGATCGCCTCCACGCCCAGGCGGCGGAGGCTCCCCTCGCAGGCCTTGCGGACGTAGTCCGGCTTGCCGCTGACCCCGCGGACGGTCGGATCGTTTGGATCGCGCACGATGCCGAACTTGGTGGCGAGCACCACGAAGTCCCGCTTGCCTTTGAGGAAGCGGCCGACCAGCTCCTCGTTGGTGAACGGGCCGTACATGTCGGCCGTGTCGTAGAAGGTGGTCCCGAGCGCGAAGGCGCGCTCCAGGGTGGCGAGCGACTCCTGGTCGTCGCGTCCGGCGTAGAAGTCGGACATGCCCATGCAACCCAGGCCCAAGGCGGATACCTCGGGCCCCATCATCCCCAGCCGGCGTTGTCTCATGGTGCGGTCTCCTGTTTCCCTCCCGCGGGTTGCTTCTTCGGGGGCTCTTGCGGCAGGGGCTTGCGGGGGAGCGGCTCCGGCCGCATGGCGGCGTCGTAGAGGAAGGCCGCCATGAGCACCGAGGCCTGCATCATATCCGGCGCCTCCAGGTGCTCGTAGGTGTCGATGTTCGTGTGGTGGGTATGGGTGAAATAGTCCAGCTCGTCCTGGATGAACTGGAAGCCGGGCAGGCCCACGTCGTCGAACTCGACATGATCGGTGCTGCCGGTGTCGCGCAGGGTCACGGTATCGGCCCCGAGGTCGGCGAAGGGGGCGAGCCAGGCGGCGAAGATCGGCGCGACGGCCGTGTTCTCCTGGGCATAGATGCCGCGCACCCTGCCGCTGCCGTTGTCGAGGTTGAAGTAGGCCGACAGCCTGGCGTGCTCGGGCTTGACCTGGAGCGGCCAGCGGACCTCGCGGTACTCCTCGGGGATGTCCTTCTGGGACGGGTCGGTGTTCTCGGGATGGCTCGCGAAGTGCCGCCGCACGTAGGCGCGCGAGCCGAGCAGCCCCTGCTCCTCGCCGGTCCAGAGCGCGAAACGGATGGTGCGCCGGGGCTTGACGCCGAGCGCCTTGAGGATGCGCGCCGCCTCCAGCACCACGGCGCTTCCCGCGGCGTTGTCGGTGGCGCCGGTGCCGGAGTGCCAGGAGTCGAGGTGGGCGCCCGCCATCACGATCTCGTCCTTCTTGTCGGTGCCGGGGATCTCGGCGATGGTGTCGTAGGCCTGCGGGTCGTCGTCATGGAAGCGGGCGTCGACCTCGAAGTCGAGCTCGACGGGCTGATCGTGGTCGAGCAGGCGGGAGATCTCGTTGTAGGACTCGGACGCCAGCACCAGGGCAGGAGCCCCGGTGCTCTCCCCCGGTTTCCAGGAGCCGCCGCCGCTCACCACCACGATGCCGTTGGGGCGCGGGCTCAGCTCCAGGGTCGCCGCCACCTTCTCGGTCTCCAGGAACTTGTTAATCGCCTGCCGCAGCCGGTAGCGCTCGAGCGCCCGGCGATGCCAGTCGCGCTCCTCCCGGATCTCGTACTGGCTGAGCTTCGCGAGGTCGTCCTGGGAATAGCGCTCCGGCGGCTCCGGGAAGCTCGGCCGGTTGGGATCGCGGGTGTCTTCGAACAGCAGGATCTTGCCGGCGACCTTGCCGCGGTACGGGTCGAGGTCTTTCTCGGACTCGATCCTCACCCGCATCACCTGGCCGTGCACCATGCCCTGCGTGCCGGGGGTCCACGCCTTGGGATAGGCGAGGAGGACGGCCTGATGGGGGGAGGTCAGATGGACCTGGCAGCCGCTGAACGACCAGCCGCGGCCGAAGGGGAACCCCTCCAGATGGGCATTCACCAGCCCCCAATGGGCAAACTGGTCACGGGTCCACTCGTTCGCCTGCTTCGCCTGGGGCGAGCCGGTGAGCCGGGGACCGATGACGTCGGTGAGGTGATACAGCGTCTCCATGACCTGTGAACGGTGGAGCCCTTCGTCGCGGATGCGGGTCATCATCGCGAGGTCCACCGGCTCCTCGGCTGCCAAGGGGGGGACGATCGGAAGGGTTGTCAGGGTCAGGAGAGCGAGAGCGAGCGTACGCTTCATAGATTCCTCCATCGGACTGAAAACGCTTCCGCAGTCTATCTGATCCATCGTGGCCCGATGCTGGTAGGATTTTCCCGCTCGCAATCGCGGTTTCACCGGACGAGGTAAATCCATGACCCGAAGCGCTCTTTTTTCAGGCCTCACCCTGGCCGCCCTGCTGACCGCTCCGCTCTTCGCCGAGGGCCCGCGCCCCCTGCGGGTGGACGACATCTTCGCCCTCAAGTCGGTCAGCGATCCCCAGATCAGCCCGGACGGGGCCTGGGTCTCCTACACCGTCCGCTGGCTCGATCCCAAGGAGGACTCCGCGGACTCCGACGTCTACATGGTGCCCTATACCGGCGGAGCTCCCCTGCGGCTGACCTCCAGCCCGAAGCCGGAGTCGCACGCGCGCTTCAGCCCGGACGGCCGCTATCTCGCCTTCCTCTCGGGGCGGGAGGGGAAGAAGAACCAGGTCTGGCTGCTCGACCGCCGCGGCGGCGAGGCCGTCAAGCTGACCGACTTCAAGGCCAGCGTCTCGGACCTCGCCTGGTCGCCGGACGGCAAGCGCCTCGCCCTGGTAGTGGGGGACGTCGATCCCGACGAGCCGGGGGATGACAAGGCCGAGGGGGACAAGCCGGGGGCGGCGAAGACGCCGAAGCCGATCGTCATCCACCGTCTGCAGTTCCTGCGCGACGGCGAGGGCTTCCTGCGCGATCTCCACCAGCACCTCTACCTTTTCGACGTCGCTTCCAAGGCCAGCACCCAGATCACCTCGGGCCTCTATGACGACGAGGACCCCGTCTGGTCCCCGGACGGCCGCTGGATCGCCTTCAGCAGCAAACGCACCGCCGACCCGGACGCCAACGACAACAGCGACATCTTCGTGGTCGAGGCCAAGGCGGGGCAGACCCCGCGAGCCGTCACCACCACGCCGACCGCCGATCGGGAGCCGGCCTTCAGCCCGGACGGCCAATGGATCACCTATGTCGCTGGAGGGGACCCCAAGGACATCTGGTACGCGGCCAACCACGTCGCCGTAGTGCCGGTGGCCGGAGGCGAGCCCCGGGCTCTGACGGCCGCTCTCGACCGCAACGTCAGCCGCCCGCGCTTCTCCCCGGACGGCAAGCTCATCTACTTCAGTGTGGAGGAGGGGGGGAACATACACCTGGCGCGGGTTCCGGCCGCGGGCGGCAGGGTCGAGCGGGTGATCGACGGCGAGCGCGTCATCGAAAACTATGCTCTGGGTCCCAGAGGGCAGATCGTGGCCCTGGAGAGTACCCCAGGGAGGCCTGCCGAGGTCGCCGCCTTCGAGGGGGGCTCGCCGCGCTACCTGACCGCGGTGAACGGCGATTTCCTGAAAGGGATCCGTCTGGGCGAGGTGAAGCGCATCCAGGCGACCAGCGCCGACGGCACCAAGATCGACGCCTTC
>JAICSG010000142.1 GCA_025937035.1 Thermoanaerobaculia bacterium
ATCCAGGGGTAGGTATCCTCCGGAATCCCCAGATCCCGGAACCGCGGAATCCCCAGGTCCCGCACCAGGCTCTCGATGGCCTGGAGCACCCCTTCGGCCCCTTTCCCGCTCCCCGGCGGCAGGGCCGTCTCCAGAGAGGCCATCTTGTCGGCGCAGGCGGCGAGGTTGTAGCGCAGGACGGGGGTCAGGAGGACGGCGTTGGCGAGGCCGTGGGGGAGGTTCCAGCGGCCTCCGAGGGTCTCGGAGAGGCAGTGGACGGCCGCCACGTCGGCGTTGCCGAAGGCGAGGCCGGCCAGGGTGGAGGCCCGCATCACGGCCTCGCGCGCCTCGTCATCGCCGCCGACGTCGGCGGCGGCCCGGCGGAGATACTGGAGGAGGAGGGCGATCGCCTTCTCCGCCAGGGCGTCCGAGACCGGATTGGCGAGGCGGCAGGTGGCGGCTTCCACCGCATGAGTCAGGGCGTCGGCGCCCGTCCAGGCCACGAGGCGGCCCGGCAGGGTGCGGATGAGGTCGGCGTCCACGATGGCCCAGTCGGGGAACATCCCGTCCCCCTTGACGCTGATCTTGGCGTGCCGCTCCTCGACCGTGAGCACGGAGACCCAGGTCACCTCAGAGCCGGTGCCGCAGGTGGTGGGCACGGCCAGGAAGGGGAGCGGCTTCTCGGTGAAGCGGTTCGGCCCCTCGTAGTCCGCGGCCGAGCCGCCGTTGGTGATCACCATGGCGGCGGCCTTGGCGGCGTCCAGCACGCTGCCGCCGCCGATCCCGAGCACCAGCGAGACCCCCTCCTCGCGCCCCCAGTCCGCCAGGCGGTCCACCGTCGCGGCCCGCGGATTGGGCTCGACGTCGTCGAAGGTAATGGCCTCGATCCCGGCCTCGGCCAGGGCCTGCCAGACCCGCTCGGGGATGCCGGTCTCCTCGATGCCGGGGTCGGTCACCATGAGGACCCGCTCCGGCTGGTAGCCGGCGACGATTTCGGGGAGCTGGCCGAGGGAGCCGGGAGCCAGGAGGACGCGGGTCGGGACGCGGAAAGGTCGAATCATGGGGGAGATCCTAACCCGATGAACAACCCGGGGGGCAATTCCGTATACCCTTGCTGGAGATTGACGCGAGGGAGGGTCAACCCGATGGAATCCGTCCTCCAGACCGCCACCGCCCGGCCGGTGGAGCGTACAGCGGTCCTGCCCTGGTATCTGACCGCGATGCTCGCGGGCTCGACCAGCATCGTGGTCGGGTTGCTGTGGGACATCTCGTGGCACATGACGATCGGCCGGGACACCTTCTGGACCCCGGCCCACCTGGCCATCCACTTCGGCGGCCTGCTGGCCGGCTTCTGCTGCGGCTGGCTGGCGCTGCGCACCACCTTCGCCGGCACCCCGGAGGAGAAGGGCTCGACGGTCCGCCTCTGGGGGTTCCGCGCCCCGTTCGGCGCCTGGGTGGCCGTGTGGGGCACCTTCGCCATGCTCACCTCGGCGCCGTTCGACAACTGGTGGCACGACGCCTACGGGCTGGACGTCAAGATCCTCTCGCCACCCCATGCCCTGCTCGGCTTCGGCATGATCGCGGTGCAGCTCGGCGCCATGCTGATGGCGCTGGCCCTCCAGAACCGCGCCGGGGCCGCGGAGCTGCGGCCGCTCGGGCTCGCCCACCTCTACGGCGCCGGGGTGGTGATGGTGATGGCCCTGGTCTTCCTCACCGAATACAGCGAGCCCCAGCTCCGGCATGGCGCCCGGTTCTACGTGCTCACGGCGGCCGTCCTGCCCTTCCTGCTGGTGGCGGTGGCGCGCTCCTCCCGGCTGCGCTGGGCGGCCACGATCACCTCCGGCTTCTACATGCTGATCGTCGCCGCCCTGTGCTGGATCCTGCCGCTCTTCCCGGCCCATCCGAAGCTCGGACCGATCAATCATCCGATGGATCACATGGCGCCGCCGCTCTTCCCGATGCTGCTGGTGATCCCGGCCCTCGCGATCGATTTCTTCCTCCAGCGCCGGGAGGGGAAGCGGGCCGGCTGGCTGGACGCCGCGCTGATCGGCGCCTCGTTCCTGGCCCTGTTCTTCGTGGCCCATTGGTACTTCGCCGACTTCCAGCTCTCGCCCGCCTCGCGCAACTGGTTCTTCGTGGGCGATCGATTCTGGAGCTACTCCTCGAATCCCGGGCCGCGGCGCTACACCTTCTGGGACCTGGATACCGATCCGGTGACGCCCGCGAAGCTGGGGATCGCCCTGCTCTGGTCGATCGCCTCGACCCGCTTCGGCCTCTGGTGGGGATCGTGGATGTCCCGGGTGCGGCGATGAGAATGGGAGCGATGAAAAGGTTTCTGCCGATCCTCCTCCTGCTGGCCCTGGTCCTGACGGCCGGTCCGGCGCGGGCGCACGTGGGGAGCCCGAACGTCTTCTTCGACGGCGACGCCGGCCCGTATCCGGTACGGGTGATCGTGCGGCCTCCGGTGGTGATCCCGGGGCTCGCGGAGGTCACGGTACGCTTCCGCGACGGCCGCAAGGTGGACGGGGTCACCGTGCAGCCGGTGCAGTACAAGGCGGGGTTCAAGGGGGCGCCGCCGCCGGACGCGGCCACGCCGGTCCCCGGCGCGCCGGACACCTGGAGCGCCCAGCTCTGGCTGATGCGGGGCTCCTCCTACACCGTGCGGGTGGCGGTCCGGGGCCCGGCGGGGCCGGGAGAGGCGCTGGTGCCGGTCACCGCCGTGCCGATGAAGGTCCTGAAAATGGACAAGGGGCTCGGCGCGGTGCTGGTCTTCCTCGGTCTGTTCCTGTTCGTGGGCGCGGTCTCCATCGTGGGCTCGGCGGTGCGCGAGAGCGTGCTGACGCCGGGCGAGGAGGCCGACCGCCAGCGCCGGAACCGGGCGCGGGTCCTGTCGATCGCCGCCGCGGCCCTTTTCGCGCTCGCCCTCTGGGGGGGCCGGAATTGGTGGAACAGCGTGGACGGCGAGGCGCGGCAAGGCATCTTCAAGCCCTTCCAGGTCCAGGCCTCGGTCGTGCCGGTGGACGGAAGGCCGGCGCTGGATCTGCGAATCCAGGACGAGCGCCGGGCCGACTGGTCGCCCCTGATGCCGGATCACGGCAAGCTCATGCACCTCTTCCTGATCCGCGAGCCCGGCCTCGACGCCTTCGCCCATCTCCATCCGGTGATGAAAGATCCGGACGATTTTCAGGTGGCGCTTCCGTCCCTGCCGGCCGGGACCTACCGGGTCTACGCGGACGTGATCCATGAGTCCGGCTTTCCCCAGACCCTGGTGGATACGGTGAAGATCCCCGAAGGGACCGGAGGGCCGCCGCAGGACCCGGACGACTCCTGGCGCGCCTCCGCGCCGCTGGGACGGGCCAATCCGGACGTGAGCCCCCTGGAGGACGGCGGCTCCATGGTCTGGAAGCGGGGACCCCTGGCGGCGGGCCGCGAGGCCGAGCTCCGCTTCGAGGTCCGGGGCGCGGACGGCCGTCCCGCTTCGCTGGAGCCCTACATGGGGATGCTGAGCCATGCGGTGATCAGCAAGGACGACGGCCAGGTTTTCGTCCACCTCCACCCCATGGGGACCGTCAGCATGGCGGCTCAGCAGGCCTTCGCGAAGCTGGAGAAGAGAGAGGAGGGGAAGGCGGTGGCCGTCACGATGGGCCAGATGAATACCGATGGTACGATCTCTTTCCCCTATGAGTTTCCCCGGCCCGGCCGCTATCGCCTCTGGGTGCAGGTGAAGACCGGCGGCAAGGTGCGGACGGGGGTGTTTGACGCGGAGGTGGGAAACAAAGGTGGGGCGGGGCCGTAGGTCTGCTTTGTAAGATTGCCGCCCGTCCGCCCGGGCATCAATGCCCGGGCTACGCCGGAAACGAAAAGCCGGCTGAAGCCGGCTCCGAAGTCCGGGCCGCTCCTCCAAGAGCCGGGTTCCCCCGGCTTTTCGGTCGAAACGTAGCCCGGGCATTGATGCCCGGGCGGGCTCCCGGCAATCAGGTAACGTAAAGGTACCTTTCAATGCTCAAGAAACTCGCCATCCTGCCCCTGCTGCTCCTGCTCGCCCTCCCCGCCCTGGCCCAGCCGCCGGCCGCCGCGCCAGCCGGCAAAGACGCCAAGATGGAGGAGAAGAAGCCCCAGCCGCCGCCCGAAGAGAAATCTTCGGTCACGAAGCATTCGCTGACGCTGGACGGCCGGACCTACCCTTATACGGCCACCGCCGGCACCTTGCTGCTGCGGGACGACGAGGGGACGGTCAAGGCCTCGGTCTTCTACATCGCCTATACGCTGGACGGGGTGAAGGACCCCGCCACCCGCCCGGTGACCTTCAGCTTCAACGGCGGGCCGGGCGCGGCGTCGCTCTGGGTGCACCTGGGGGCGTTCGGCCCCCGGCGAGTGGCGCGGACCGACGAGGGGTTCGGCCTGCCGCCGCCGGGCAAGCTGGTCGACAACGAGGACTCGATCCTCGACGCGACCGACCTCGTGTTCATCGATCCGGTGAGCACGGGCTACAGCCGGCCCGCTCCGGGGCAGGACCCCAAGCAGTTCCACGGCGTGAAGCAGGACATCGACTGGGTGGCCGAATTCATCCGCCTCTGGGTCACCCGCAACCAGCGCTGGGCCTCGCCGAAATTCGTGGCGGGGGAGAGCTACGGCACCACCCGGGCGGCCGGGCTCGCCTATCAGCTCGCGGAGCGCTACGGCATGATGCTCAACGGCGTCGTGCTGGTCTCGACCGTCCTCAACTGGCAGGACCAGGATTTCCATCCCGGCAACGAGCGGCCGTGCTTCATCCACCTGCCGACCTACGCGGCGGCGGCCTGGTATCACAAGAAGCTCCCGCCCGAGCTCTCCGGCGATCTGTTCAAAACCCTTTCGGAAGTGGAGGCCTTCGCGCTCGACGAATACGGCCCCGCCCTCCTCCAGGGGGACCGCCTGTCCGACGCCAGGCGCAAGGAGCTGGCGGCGAAGATTGCCCGCTATGCCGGGCTCTCCCCCACCTACGTCGAGCGCTCGAACCTCTGCGTGCAGATCGACCGTTTCACCAAGGAGCTGCTGCGCGATCAGGGGAAGACCATCGGCCGTCTCGACACCCGCTTCACCGGCCACGATATCGACTCGGCGGGCGAGAATTATGAGTTCGATCCCGCCAGCGCCTCCACGGACGGCCCCTTCGCGGCGGCGATCAACGACTACATCCGGCGCGATCTCAAATATGAGACCGACCTCGTCTACGAAAGGTTGACCGACAAGGTCTGGCCCTGGGACTGGACCTTCCACAACCAATACGTGAACGTGGCCGAGTACCTGCGCCAGGCCATCACCCGCAACCCCCATCTCCAGGTGCTGATGGCCGCGGGCGTCTACGATCTGGCGACCCCGTTCTTCGACACCTTCTTCACCCGCGACCACTTAGGCCTCCCCCAGGAGCTGCGGGGGAACGTCCAGATCGAGCTCTACCAGGCGGGCCACATGATGTATATCCGCAAGGCGGATCACGACAAGCTGAAGAAGGACGTGGCGGCGTTTATTCGGAAGTCGGCGGGGTAGGAATCACGCGGGAAGCTTGGAAATCGTGCGGTAAGCATCCGCGGGACGCGGCACGCATCCGCGGAACAGGGCAGGCTTGTGGATCGCGCGGCAAGCATCCGTGAGACACGGCAAGCTTGTTTGCGATCCGGGAAGAATCCGTGGAGCGCGGTAAGCTTGGAAATCGTACGGTAAGCATCCGTAAGGATAAGTCGGTTATCGCGCCCCGGTGGGGCTCGGAGGAGGGGGTGGGGAACCGGTCGAAAACCCAGCCCGTTGGGCTGGGCTTAGGGAGCCCGGGCCTTCGGCCCGGAAGGCAGCCGATTCCTCCGGCGCTGGGTTGCTCCAACTCCGGCTCCCTTTCCGCCGCGAGGCCGCTTGAGGCCCGAAGGGCCGCTCTTCCTTAGCCCAGGGCATCGCCCTGGGTGAGAGACGAAAGATCCAAACCGAGGAGGCCTGAAAGGCCGCGCTAGGCTACGGGCACGTCGCGAACGCCCCCGAATCCTGAATCGGCCGGAAGGCGGTCCCCTGCGGGTTGTCGTAGGTCTTGACGGCCCCGGTCTGGGTGTCGGTCACGGTCAGGTGGACCTTCACGTTGGTCAGGCCGCCGGCGTAGACCCAGTAGCGCTGGTTGAGGCCGCAGGCGTTCAGCACCTTGAGCACCACCTCGACGTTGGTCGAATCGAAGAACCAGAAATAGCCGGTGTCCGGGGTGAGGAAGACGGCGTGGCCGGCGCCGCTGGTGCCGTTGGCCGTCCATTGCGCCTCCACCTGGAAGCGGCCGCCGTTGAGGCAGAGGCGGGTGTCCCCGGCCACGCAGGGGCCCGGCGGGGTCGAGGAGGGCTGCCAGCCGAGCTTCACCACCTCGAAGTCGCTCGCCTCGAGGCTGGCGAAGGCGGGGTTGAGGACGTCGTTGTTCCAGCGGGTGTCGTAGGCCCCCGTGATGTACAGGTTGGTGCCGTTGTCGGCCACGATCAGGCCGTAGGTCTTCATCGCCTGGAAGATCTTGCGCACCTCGGGCGGATATCCCGAGAGGTCCTTGGTGGCCTTGAGCCGCAGGCGGGCCCCCATGGGCAGGGCGCCGTTGGTGCCGCCGGCGTCGTGCGAGGCGGGGAAGACGTGGCCGTTGCTGTCGTCCACGGTGAAGCGGAAGGCGTGGCGGATGGGGTCCGCGCCGAAGACCTCGTCGTAGCGCACGAGGCCGGGCAGGATGGCGAGGCCGGCCGCGTCGGCGCTGGTCCACCCCTCGGGGCGGCGGAGGTTCGAGCTGAGCGGGAAGACCGCGCCGGACCCCGCCTCCCAGCGGGAGTGGGCGGCGTTCCAATGGGCGTGGTAGAGCTCGAAGAGGAGGCGGTGGTCGCGATCGACGATCAGCATGTGGCGGTCGCCGCCGGGATCGGCATTGCCGGGATATCCCCCTTCCATCCACTTGGCCTGCGTCTTGGCCTCGTCGGGGATCGGATAGCCGGCGGGCCGCCCCGGGGCTCCGGCGTCGCTCTCGCCGCCGTATTCGACGAAGGTGACCGGCACCAGCGGCTGGGTCCCGGGCACCACGATGTAGATCATCCCGTAGACCTCGGGCGCCGGGTCCGCGTCCCCGCCGAAGTCGGGATGGAGCCCGACGGTCTCCCCGATGAAATGGATGTAGCTCGCGCTGTGGGGATCGACCGGCGCCGTGCTGACGTCCGCGTTCCACCAGTTGTCCGCCGGGAAGAGCGGCAGGGGGCCGGGGAGGGTGCCGCCGGGCTGGGGCGGCTGGGCGGCGGTGGGGAGGCCGAAGAACGAGATCGTCAAGACGAAGAAGCCGAGGAGAAAAAGATAGTTTTTGCCCATAACTAACCAGAGCCCTTAAGGGAGCTATGACTGCGTGGACAGGTAGACCTGAATACATTCCTCAGCAGTGAGTACCGGAATTTTGGCAGTCTTGTAATCTTCTTTGTTGCGAGTAATGAGCACATCGACATCGTTCGCCAACGCTGAGTAATATTGAATAGCGTCTTCGAAGTCGGAAAAAGATGAGGCGAGGGCCAAGTCGATAGTCTGCTCATCGACTGACAGAACCCGCATGAGTAACTTCAACTTTCGAAGCGCCGCGATAGCCTCCGCGCCCGAAGTCGCTTTCCTTAAAATGTAAAAGAGGTTGGAGAAGCTCAGAGGAGAGACATAGCCTTCCATCTTCCCATCCTGCAGTAGCAGAAATAGCCGCGTGGCTGCCGGAAAAAAGGGCTCGCGGGCAAGGAGAAGATCGAGAATGATGTCTGTATCGACGAAGACTCTCATCAGGAATACTTTTTGGTGAGATACTCAGCATAGTCGTTTTCGTCATCCAATTCGGCTCCGGCAAGGAGTCCTGCCAATTCAGCTACGACTCCCCTTGGCTGGACCTCTCCTGCCTTCTCTTTCCGGGTAAGGCCGATAAAGTAGCCTTCGACCATCCGAGAGAGGCTCACACCTCGGCGTTCAGCAAAGTCCTTTGCCCTCTCGATGACCTCGCTATCCAGTTTCAGAGTGAGCTTAGAGTTCATGGTTACTCCTCCTGTACGTATACATTGTATCAGTGTTGTACGGCTATGCCAAGCGAAGATTGCTCCTGGGAAGAACGCGCCGTCACACCCCCGTCACCCGTCACCTCTGCTAGGATCGGCCCCGCTGAAATACCCCATCCGGCCCTTCCGGGCCGGGATCAAACTGGAGGGAGACTCGCATGGGCATGGCACGGAAGATTCAACCGTTCCTCTGGCTTTTGCTTCTGGTGATCGCGGCCGCGGGGGCGGCCTTCGGAGCGGAGACGACCGGGTCGATCTCGGGCGTGGTCCGCGGCGCGGACGGCGCCGGGCTCG
>JAICSG010000268.1 GCA_025937035.1 Thermoanaerobaculia bacterium
GAGCCCCTCGCCGCGCTCCATCCGCTGGAGGATGCGGTTGAGGGAGTGGCTGATCTCGACCACGTTGTCCATCACGTCCTCGCCCGAGGCGATCAGGGCGTCGACGTTGGTCGGCTGGGCGGCGGGGATCTCCCCCTCCTCGGGGATCGGTGGGTAGACGGGGGAGCCGGAGTTGATGTCGATGTACTTGTCCCCCAGCAGGCCGAGGGTCTTGATGCGGGCCCGCGAGGGGGGCTGATTCTTCATCATGCCGTTGGGGTCCACCGGCCCACGGATGCGCGCCGCGTAGTTCTCGTCGAGGCGGATCCAGACCCGGATCTGCGACTTGTGGGGGTCGCTGGAGAGGACCACCTTCTCGATCGTCCCCACGTCCACGCCGTCGAGCTGCACGGGGCTCCCCTTCTTCAGGCCCCCCACCGAATTGAGCTCGGTGTAATAGCGGGTCTTGTGCTTGAAGAGATTGTTCTTCGAGCCGAGCAGGAAGATCCCCAACGCCAGGACCAGCATGGCGGCGAGGATCACCAGGCCGACGCGGACCTCCCGGCCTCTAGGCGGCATTTTCTTCGTCCTCCTCGCGGCCAGCGAGAAAATCGCGCAGCCGCGGGTCGTTGCTGTCCTCCGCCTCGGCCCAGCTCCCGAGGAAGCAGAAGCGGCCGTCGGCGAGCAGGGCGATGCGGTCCCCCACCCGGCGGGCCAGGGGGATGTCGTGGGTCACCACCACGGAGGTGACCCCGAGGTCCTTCTGGATCGAGCTCATCAGCTTGCCGATGGTGGCCGAGGTGATGGGGTCGAGGCCGGTGGTCGGCTCGTCGAACAGCACCACCTCGGGGTCGAGGGCGAGCGAGCGGGCGAGGGCCACCCGCTTCTTCATCCCTCCCGAGAGGTCGGAGGGCATCTTGGGCTCGACGTCCTTGTCCTTCAGGCGCACCTGCGAGAGCTTGTGGCGCACCGTCTCGGCGATCTCCGCCTCGGGCTTCTCCGTGTGCTCGCGCAGGGGGAAGGCGACGTTGTCGAAAACGTTCATCGAATCGAAGAGGGCACCCCCCTGGAAGAGCATGGCGATGCGCCGGCGGATGGGGAAAAGCTCCCGCTCCGACAGCCGAGTCAGGTCCGTGCCGTCGAGCTCCACGCTGCCCGCCTCGGGCTTCTCCAGCCCGTTGAGCTGCCGCAGGGTCACGCTCTTGCCGCTCCCCGAGCGGCCCAGGATCACCAGGCACTCCCCGCGATAGATGTCGAAGTCGAGGTCCTCCAGCACCGTACGGGTGCCGTACCTCTTGGTCAGGCCGCGGATCTGGTAGAGCGCTTCGGGCACGTCGGTCTCTCCTCAGGTCGAGAACAGGATGTAGAACAGCTTGGTGAGGAAGAAGTCGGAGACCAGGACGAGGATCGCGGCGAGCACCACGGTGTTGGTGGTCGCCCGGCCCACGCCGTCGGCGCCCCCCGTGGTGTGGAGGCCGTTGTGGCAGCCGATGATGGCGATGAAGTAGGCGAAGAAGAAGGACTTGGCGACGCCGCTGAAGACGTCGCCCAGCTTCAGGGTATCCCAGACGTCGTTGAGGTAGAGCCCCGGCGTGAGGTTGAGGGTGCCGGTGGCGACGATCAGGCCGCCGAGGATGCCGAGGGCGTCGCCGATCACCGTCAGGGCGGGGAGCATCACCAGGGTGGCCACCAGCTTGGGGGCGACCAGCTTCTTGACCGGGTCGGCGGCCATCGAGCGCAGGGCGTCGATCTGCTCGGTCACCTTCATGGTGCCGATCTCGGCGGTCATGCCGGCGCCGATGCGCCCGCCCACGATCAGGGCGGTCAGCACCGGCCCCAACTCGCGCACCAGCGACTTCGAGACCACCGAGCCGATGTAGTACTTGATCCCCAGCGTGGGGAGCGAGAGGGCCGTCTGCAGGGCCAGCACCATGCCGGTGAAGATGGTGGTGATGCCGGCCACTCCCAGGGAGCGGACGCCGATCTGCTCCATCTGGCGGACCCACTCGCCGATCTCGTAGGGGGGCGCGATCATGGCGAGGAAAGCGCGGGCGGTGAGGATCCCCAGATCCCCCGTCCGCGCCGCGATGTCCCGGGGCTTCACGAGCGGATGGGGAGCCAGGCGGCGGCGTGCGCCGCGCCGAAGGCGAAGTCGGCCGCCGCCAGGGGGAGGAGGCCGCGCAGGTCCGGTCCCAGGAGGGCGGCGATCACGAAGGCCAGCGCCCCCACCATACGGCCGCCGATCGCCACCATGATGATGGCGCTGTACCGGCGCGGGTCGTAGGCCGCCGCCAGATAGAGGAGGGCCAGCATCGCGAGCAGGGTCGCCAGAATCCAGAGATAGAACGCGCCCCGGGGGAGCGGCGGCAGGGGCAGATCGAGGATCCGCGCCGGCACCGCCGGCGCCGCCACCATGAGCACGGCGAAGATGAGGTCGTAGACGGCCCCCGCCACCAGGCTCGCGCGGAGCAGGCCGAGCAGGCGGAACCGGCGGACGAACGGGCTGGTCAGGGTCATAGGCGGGAGCGATTGTATCAGGAGGCGTGCCAGGGGGCGGGGAGGAGTAAAATGGCCGGATTCTCGCTGAATCCCTCGGCGACCTCTGGTTGAGGAGGTGTACGGTGATCCGTCGCGCGTTCTCGATGCTGATCCTGGCGCTGGCGCTCCCGGGCGCCGTCCCGGCCGCCCAGCCGCCGAGCCCGGGCGACGACGAGCTCCTGGCGATCGGGCGGGAGATCCCCGGCTTCGGCGGGATGTTCTACGACGCGGCGGGGTACCCGACCGTCTACCTCCGCGATCCGGCGGCGCCGGCGGCGCGGCTCGCCTTGAAGCGCTTGGGCGGAGGAGAGGCGCGGGTGCTGCGCGGGGACTACGATTTCTCCCAGCTCGTCGAGTGGAAACGGGCGCTGCGCCCGGTCCTGCTCGGCCGGCCCGGGGTGGTCCTCCTCGACGCCGACGAGGCGAGGAACCGGGTCGTGGTGGGGATCGACCCCGCCCGGGCCAAGAGCTTGGACCTCGACCGCCTGGACCAGGAGCTCGACCGCCAGGGGGTGCCGCGGGCGGCGGTCGTCTATGAGCCGGTGCCGGTGATCCATGACCTCGCCGGCCCCCTGCCCGACCCGCCCCTCGAGGCGGCGCGGACCCGGCCGGTCCCCACGGTCCACGACGCGGTGCGGCCGATCCCCGGCGGCGTCGAGCTCACCTTCCTCAACCCTCCCCATGCCTACGCCTGCACGATCGGCTTCAACGCCTATCTGGGCGGCGCCTTCGGGTTCGTCACCAACTCGCACTGCACGAAGGGCCTCGGCACGGTTGACGGCACCCTCTACTCCCAGGGGAGCAACATCTACAGCCCCCCGGTCGCCGTCGAGATCGCGGACCCGGCCTACTCCAGCGGCGGCGACTGCCCGGTCCGGATGAGGTGCCGCTCCAGCGACAGCTCCTTCGCCCGGTACAACGGCAATCCCACCCGGCTGGGGAGCCTCGGCAAGCTGGCCAAGCCCACCTCGCGGGACGCCCTGGAGGGCTCGATCACCCTCAAGCCGGCCGGCACCCGGTTCAACATCGTGGGCACCGGCACCGCCTCCGTGGGGCAGGTGGTCAACAAGGTGGGGATCACCACCGGCTGGACCTTCGGCCCGGTGGCCCGGGCGTGTATCGACCTCGCCACGGACAACGACGTCGTCCTGTTCTGCCAGACGCTGGTGGCGGCTGGCTCCGACCACGGCGACAGCGGCTCGCCCGTGTTCTCCTGGACCACGGGGACCAGCGCCACCCTGCTCGGCATCCTCTGGGGAGGGGGCACCAGCAACGGGCAGCAGGTCTTCGCCTACAGCCCGTTCGACAGCATCCAGCAGGAGCTGGGCACGCTGCGGGTGCGGTAGAGGTGGAGGCGGGAGATCGGGATATGATCTCCCGCCTATGGCGTTCCCCGGGGGCAGCGCGTATGCGATGGCAAGGGACGTGGCGGAGGGATATCTCCTGGTCACGGAGCGCACCTTCAAGACCCTGACCCGGGGGGATCTGGACCAGCTCACCTTCGAGATCGACCGCCACCTGCGCGAGCTGCGCGGCGATCAGCCCTCCCTCGACGACCTCCAGGCCATCCAGCTGCGGCAGCGGCGCATGCAGCGGCTCAACAGCGCCCTCATGATGCTCCGCAGCTACCGGCAGAAGCAGAAGATGTGATGACACCCGAGACCCTGCTGAGAGTCACCGCCGTGGTGGTCCCCGCCGTGCTCGGCGCCCTCCTGCTCGACGTGGTGTGCGCCGCCCGCGGCCTGCTCCCCCCGGGGTTCCGCGTCCCCTGGCGCCGCGCGCTGGCCGACCTCACCGTCGCCCTCCTCCTCGCCATCGCCGTCTTCGCGCCCCTGGGCAGCCTGGGGATGAAGACCAGCACCGAGGACCTCTCGAGCATCAGCACGCCCCAGCTCTTCCTGCTGCACGTCCTGATGGTGATCACCATGGGGGTCTGGTTCCTCCTGGGCTTCGCCGGCGAGGAGGCCCGGCCCGCTCCGCCGCCGGTCCCTGTCGAGCCGGTCCCGCTCGAGCCGCCGGCCCCGTTTCAGGAGACCGCGGCTCCTCTGGAGCCGGTCGCTCCGCCTCCGCCTACGAGGGTTCCGCTCGGCCGGCAATTCGCGGCCCAGTTCGGCTATCTCGCCCCCAACATCCCGCGCGAGGTCGGGCTGGGGGTGATGCTCGGCATCGGCGCCTGGGTGGCGGTGATCGTGGCGCTGCTGATCGTCGCCGGGGTGGTGCTGGCCCTGGGAGGGGAGAAGGCCATCCCCAAGTCCCCCCCGGCCCTGATCCCGCTCATCGCCGGGCTGCCGGTCGGGGTGCGTTTCCTGGTCAGCCTGTCGGCGGGAGTGGTCGAGGAGAGCTTCTTCCGCGGCTTCCTCCAGCCGCGCATCGGCATCCTGGCCTCCACCGGCTTCTTCGTGCTCGCCCACCTCTCTTACGGCCAGCCCTTCATGCTGGTCGGCATCTCCCTGCTGTCGCTGATCTACGCCTTCCTGGTCCGCTGGCGCCAGAACGTGTGGCCCGCCATGGCCGCGCACGCCCTGTTCGACGGCGTGCAGCTCCTGGTGGTGGTGCCGGCGGCCCTCCGGATGCTGGGAGCCGAGAAGGGAGCGGCCTTCCTCTGGTAGACTCCGGCACGAGGATCGCGCCCATGGCCGACGAGCACCGCTTCCACCTTGCCATCGGGAGCCGGTTCGAGAACATCGAGCTGGTTCAGGTTGTACTGAAGGACAGATTGCGCCAGTTGGGGATGGACGAGGACACCCAGGACTGGGTGGACGTCGCCGTCCGCGAGGCGCTGGCCAACGCGATCAAGCACGGCAACGCGCAGAACCCGGAGAAGCAGGTGCACGTAGACCTCGACGTCGAGGGGGACGAGGTGGTGATCCGGGTCGAGGACGAAGGGGTGGGGTTCGACCCCGACCAGGTCAGCGACCCCCTGGCCCCGGACAACATCCTGCGCACCAACGGCCGCGGCATCCTGTTCATGAGGAAGTTCATGGACCGCATCCATTACGGCTCCGGACCCGGCGGCGGCACCATGGTGACGCTGCGCAAGCGGGTGGAGCCGAAGACCGATACCCCGCATCACCCGGAGGAGGGAAGCGAATGAAATTCAATGTGCGGCAGAACGGCGACGTGACGATCCTGGATCTCAACGGCAAGATCACCATCGGCTCCGGGGAAGAGGCCCTGCGCAACACCATGCAGGAGATCCTGAATTCGGGCGCGAAGAAGGTCGTCATCAACATGTCGGGGGTGACGATGATCGACTCCAGCGGCATCGGCGAGCTGGTGAGCGCCTACACCACGGCCACCAACCGCGGGACCAAGCTGAAGCTGGCCAACCTGCCCGCCAAGGTCTCGGACATCCTCACCATCACCCAGCTCATCACCGTCTTCGACGTCTACGACAACGAGGCCGATGCCGTCAATTCGTTCGCTTGACGGCGGCTCGCCTCCCCGGCGGGCTCACCTGTGAAGATCGCCCGGGC
>JAICSG010000819.1 GCA_025937035.1 Thermoanaerobaculia bacterium
CTCGTGTCCACCACCAGCAGCGGAGACCGGCTGTAGTAATGATAGTAGTGATTGTAGGCGTCGATCAACTCCCCCAGGTATTCCCGGGCGATCGTCTTTTCGACGCTGCGCGCCCGCTTGCGGATGCGCTCCATGCAGGTGTCGACGTCCGCCACCAGGTGGATGACCAGGTCGGGCACCGGGATCTGCGGCTCCAGCAGGGCGTAGAGCTTGTCGAACAGCATCAGCTCGTCGTCGGTGAGGTTCAGGTAGGCGAAGATGCGGTTCTTCCAGAAGGTGTAGTCGGAGACCAGGACGCGGTCGAAGAGGCCGCGCTGGGAGATGTCGCGCTGCTGCTTGAAGCGGGAGAGGAGGAAGTAGAGCTCGGTCTGGAAGGCGGCGCCGGGGCGGTCCTGGTAGAAGTCCCCGAGGAAGGGGTTGTCCACGTCCTCGAGGATCTTCACCCCTTCGAAGTGCCGGGTCAGCAATTCGACCAGGGTGGTCTTGCCGACGCCGATCGGGCCGTCGACCGCCAGATAGTGGAAACCGAGCGTGTCGGGCTTCAAGTCAATGCGCCGCGGCGGCGGCGAGGGGGTTGTACAGCGTGTCGCGCTCGACCGGCACGAACCCCGCCTCGCGGACGATGCGCTCGAGCTCCGGCCGCGTGAGCTGCTGCGACGTGCCGGCGCCGGCCATGTGGTAGATCTTCTCCTCGACGATCGTGCCGTCCATGTCGTCCGCCCCGAACCGGAGGGCCACCTGGGCCAGCTTGGGGGTCACCATCACCCAATACGCCTTGATGTGCGGGATGTTGTCCAGCACCAGCCGCGAGGTGGCGATGTGGCGGAGGTCCTCCATCCCCGTGGTGTGGTACTTGAGGCCCATGTAGTTGTTCTCGGGGTGGTAGGCGAGCGGGATGAAGGCGTTGAAGCCGCCGGTCTCGTCCTGGAGACCGCGCAGGCGCAGCAGGTGGTCCACCTTGTGCTCCGGCCGCTCGACGTGGCCGTAGAGCATGGTGCAGTTGGTCTTGATCCCCATCTTGTGGGCCACGCGATGGACCTCGATCCACTCGTCGGCGTCCAGCTTGCCGTCGCAGATGATCTCGCGCACCTCCGGATGGAAGATCTCGGCGCCGCCGCCCGGGAGCGACCCCAGCCCCGCATCGCGCAGGCGGGTCAGCACCTCCTCGATCGACAGCTTCTCGCGCTTGGCGAACCAGCCGATCTCGATGGCGGTGAAGGCCTTGAGGTGGGCCTTGGGGAAGCGCTGCTTCAAGCCGCGGAGCATCTCCTCGTACCAGGCCATGGAGAGGTCGGGGTGGAGGCCGCCCACGATGTGGAACTCGGTGACGTCATTCCCCCCCTGGTCGGCCGCGCGGGCGTAGATGTCCTCGTGGCTCATCTCCCAGGCGTGGGGCTCCCCCTTCATCGCCGCGAAGCTGCAGAACTTGCAGTTGTAGGTGTAGACGCAGACGTTGGTGGGGTTGATATGCCGGTTGACGTTGAAGTAGGTCACGTCGCCGTTGATCCGCCGCCGGACGGTATCGGCCAGCTTGCCCAGGTGGAGGATGTGGGGGGTGGTGAAGCAGGTCAGGGCGTCGGCCTCGTCGAGGCGGAGGCCGTCGCGCACCTTGGCGGCGATATCCTGAAGAGGCGCCGGAAACGCCTCGGGACGGATCGGAGTCATCGTCTCGGTAGTCATCTCGCGGCCAGTATATCAAGGGCGGTCGCGGCGAAGAGCCAGACCGAGAGCGCGCCGTTGGCGGTGAAGAAGGCGGCATTGAGGCGCGACAGGTCTCCCGGCCGCACCACCCAGTGCTGGTAGGCGATCAGCAGGAGGCAGCCGGCCCAGCCCACCCAGTAGCCGGTGCCGAGCCCGCCCGGATAGACGCTGGGGAGCAGGGCGAGCAGGGTGAGCGTCACGACGTGGAGGGCGCCGGAGATCCAGAGGGCTCCCACCACCCCGAAGCGGGCGGGGACGGAGAAGAGCTTGGCCCGGACGTCGAAATCCAGATCCTGGAGGGCATAGAGGATGTCGAAGCCGGCCGTCCAGGTGAGCACCGCCCCCGCGAGGAGGAAGGGGGTCAGCCGGACGTCCCCCCGCACGGCGATCCAGGCGCCGAGGGGAGCGCCGGAGAGCGACAGCCCCAGGAACAGATGGGCGGCCCAGGTGAAGCGCTTGGTGTAGGAGTAGAAAAACAGGATGGCGAGCGCCAGGGGGGCGAGGTAGAACGCCAGCGGATTGAGCTCCCAGGCGGCGAGCAGCAGCAGGGCGGCGCTGGCCATGATGAACAGGGCGACCGCGCTCCGGGTCACCAGCCCCGCCGGCAGGGCGCGTCCGGCGGTGCGGGGATTGGCGGCGTCGATCCGATGGTCCGCCAGCCGGTTGAACGCCATGGCGGCGCTGCGGGCTCCCACCATGGCGACCACGATCCAGAGCACCGTCCGCCACGAGGGCCACCCGCCGGCGGCGAGCAACATCCCCAGGAAGGCGAACGGCAGGGCGAACAACGTGTGCTCGATCTTGATCATCTCGAGCACGGTCGAGAGGGTGCGGAGGGGTCGCATGGAGGGGGATTGTATGACAGAGGGAAACAGGTGGTGGCCTGCGCCCTCATCACCCAGGCCCTCTTCTCCCAACCTCTCCCCCTCCCGACGGGAGAAGAGGGATGGTTAGTTTAAAAGCAGCCTTCGGGCTGAGGGTTTTAGCC
>JAICSG010001031.1 GCA_025937035.1 Thermoanaerobaculia bacterium
CGAGGACATCGTCGGCATGCACGCCTCGGCGGGCATCGTGACCTCCCGCGGCGGCATGACCTCGCACGCCGCCGTGGTCGCCCGCGGCCTCGGCAAGCCGTGCGTGGTCGGCGCCGGGGACCTCGACGTCGACGAGGAGGAGGGGACCGTGAAGGTCGGCGACCGCACCTTCCACGAGGGGGACGAGATGTCGATCGACGGCACCACCGGCGAGGTGATCGCCGGCGCCATCGCCACCCGCACCTCCCAGAGCCTGCGCGTGCTGCTCGACGGCGGCGAGCCCTCGCCGGCGGCCCGCGGCTTCGCCCGGCTCCTCGACTGGGCCGACGCCGAGCGCCGGCTGCGCATCCGCGCCAACGCCGACACCCCGCACGACGCCCGCGTGGCCGCCGCCCTCGGGGCTCAGGGGATCGGCCTCTGCCGCACCGAGCACATGTTCTTCGCCGACGACCGTATCCCCTGGGTGCGCCAGATGATCCTGGCCGAGGACGCGAAGACCCGCGAGACCGCGCTGGCGAAGCTCCTCCCCATGCAGCAGCAGGACTTCGAGGGGATCTTCGCGGCCCTCGGCGGCCTGCCGGTCACCATCCGGCTGCTCGATCCGCCGCTCCACGAGTTCCTGCCGCACGAGGACAAGGCCCTGCGGGTGCTCGCCGAGCAGATGGGGATCGATCCCGCCGCGGTCAAGGCGCGGGCCGAGGCCCTGGCCGAAGCCAACCCCATGCTCGGCCTGCGCGGCTGCCGCCTGGGGATCACCGCCCCGGAAATCTACGAGATGCAGGTCCAGGCGATCGTCCGCGCCGCCGCCGTCCGCGCCAAGGCGGGGGAGCCGGTGCGCCCCGAGATCATGGTCCCCCTGGTCGGCACCGAGGCCGAGATCGTCCAGCTGCGGAAGATGATCGCGGACACCGTCGACCGCATCCTCCAGGAGGAGGGGGTGCGGCTGGAGATCCTCATCGGCACCATGATCGAGGTGCCGCGGGCCGCCCTGGTGGCCGACAAGATCGCCCGGCACGCCGACTTCTTCTCCTTCGGCACCAACGACCTGACGCAGATGACCTACGGCTACTCGCGCGACGACGCCGGCCGCTTCCTGCCGCAGTACATCAGATCCAAGGTGCTGCCCTACGACCCCTTCCAGCAGATCGACGAGGAGGGGGTGGGCCAGCTCGTCCGCCTGGCCTGCGAGCGCGGGCGCGAGACGCGGGTGGACCTCCATCTCGGAGTCTGCGGCGAGCACGGCGGCGATCCGCAGTCGATCGACTTCTTCGAGCGGACGGGCCTCGACTACGTCTCCTGCTCCCCCTACCGGGTGCCGATCGCCCGGCTGGCCGCGGCGCGGTCGAGCCTCGCCCGCAAGGCGAAGGCCGAGGAGGCACAGAAGGCGTCGAAGCCCGCGTCCCAGACCGCCACCCCGCGGCCCGCCCCGATCACCGCGATCGCGGCGGCCCCCGCCCAGGGGTGACGGCCCGCTCTTTGCACAGAGGCCCGAAAGGAGGTACCGCGATGGACGACTCCGAACGGAGCTATGGATACAGCGAGGACATCTACCACGGTCAGCACGACCGCAAGGATGAGAAGAGCTACGAGTACGGCCCGGAAAACCCCGAGGAGACGGTAGGGCCGGAGCTGAGCCCCGAGGAGCAGGCGATCCACATCGAAGGCTCCCACAAGGGCGAGGAGCCCACCGGCTCTGCCGCCGAGCCCGGGGTCTACGACTACGGCCGCGAGGGGGAGTACGGCTCCGCAGACTCCTACACCTGGGACATCCCCGGCACCGACGTCGAGCGGGAGCGGGAGGCCTCCAAGACCAAGGTGCGGGTGGACGAGCAGGAGGAGCGCCTGGCCGAGGAGCGTCTGGAGCCGGCGAAGCGGCAGCCGTAGGGACCGCCCGGGCATCAATGCCCAGGCTACGCCTCAACCGAAAAGCCGGCTGAAGCCGGCTCCGAAAAGGGGAAATTGACTTCGGAGCCGGCTTCAGCTGGCTTTTCGTCTCCAATGTAGCCCGGGGATTGATCC
>JAICSG010000548.1 GCA_025937035.1 Thermoanaerobaculia bacterium
GCGGCTGCGGAGAAAGGACTGAAAAGGAACCAAAGGACTGCAAGGACAGTAAAAGGACATCCTTGTTTCTTGTCTTTGTCGTCCTTGCAGTCCTTGCAGTCCCTTGGGTCCTTTTCAGTCCTTTCTCCCTGAAACCAACTACCGCAGTCATCGTACTAGGGGAGACAAGGGAGGGTTTCCCCGCGATGAAAGCTCTGCTCCAGGATCTTCACTACGCCTGCCGGCTGCTGTTCCGCAGCCCCGGCTTCACCCTGCTCGCGGCGCTCACGCTGGCGCTGGGGATCGGCGCCAACGCGGCCATCTTCAGCGTGGCGAGCTCCGTGCTGCTCAAGCCGCTCCCCTACAAGGATTCCGGGCGGCTGATGATCGTCTACAGCCAGTTCCCCTCCATGGGCTTCGACCGCTTCTGGATCGATCCCATGGAATTCACCGAGTACGGCCGCTGGAACCGGAGCTTCGAGAGCCTGGGGGCCTATACCACCGGCGAGGTGAACGTCTCGGGGCGGGACGAGCCGGTGCGGGCGCAGGCGGCGCTTGCCACGGCGGGGCTGTTCACGGCCCTGGGAGCACGGCCCGAGCTGGGGCACTACTACACGCCGGCCGAGGACCTCCCCAACGTCGAGAAGACGGTGGTGCTCTCCGACGGCCTCTGGCGGCGGGCGTTCGGCGCCGATCCGGCCATCCTGGGCCGGCGGATCCAGGTGGACGGGACGGCCCGCACGGTGATCGGCATCATGCCGCCGGGATTCACCATCGGCGACCAGCGCATCGAGGCCTGGGTGCCGCTCGCCCTCGATCCGGCCAAGCCGGGCAATCACGGGAATCACTATCTCTATCTGGTGGGCCGCCTGAAGCCGGACGTCTCGCTGTCCGCCGCGCGGCAGGAGATGAACGGCCTGCTCGCCCGCTGGAAGCAGGAGATCCCCAACAGCCACACGCCCACCCCCGACCGCCATCGCCTGGTGATCCAGCCGCTGCTCGACGACCTGGTGGGGAGCATCCGGCCGAAGATCCAGCTCCTGATGGGCGCCGTGGGGCTGGTGCTGCTGATCGCCTGCGTCAACGTGGCCAACCTGCTGCTGGCGCGGGCCGAGGCGCGGCAGAAGGAGATCGCCATCCGCACTGCGCTCGGCGCGGCCCGCTCTCGGCTCATCCGCCAGCTCCTCACCGAGAGTGTGGTCCTGGCCCTGCTGGGCGGCGCGCTGGGGCTCTTCCTGGGCTGGGCGGGCGTGAAGGCGATCGTGGCGGCCAACCTGGAGAGCATCCCGCGGGTGGACGAGATCGGCCTCGACGGCCGCAGCCTCCTGTTCACCCTCGGGGTCTCCCTGCTGGCCGGCTTCCTGTTCGGCCTCGCCCCCGCCCTCCACTCGCGGGCGGGAGCCTTCTTCGCCGTGCTCAAGGAGGGGGGCCAGCGGACCACCGCCGGCTCCGGCCGGCAGTGGCTCCGGCGGGGGCTGGTGGTGGCCGAGGTCGCCTTCGCCGCCATGCTGGTGATCGGCGGCGGCCTGCTCATCCGCAGCTTCTGGCTGCTCCAGCGGGTCGACCCCGGCTTCGATCCCAAGGGGGTGCTCTCCCTGGAGGTCTCGCTGCCCAAGGCGTCCTACGGCAAGCCGGAGCAGGTGCTGGGCTTCTACGACCGGCTGCTCGACCGGCTCTCTCACCTGCCGGGGGTCACCAGCGCCGCCGCCATGTCCGGCCTGCCGCCCAACCGGCCGGTGGACGCCAACGACATGGTCTTCGAGAGCATCCCGCAGACGCCGGACGGGCCGATCCAGAACGCCGACTACTGGCAGTTCGTCACCCGCGACTACTTCAAGACCATGGGCATCCGCCTGGTCGAGGGGCGCCTGTTCGGACCCACGGACGCCCGCGGCACCACCGGCGTGGTGGTGATCAATCAGACCATGGCCAAGGTCTTCTGGCCCACCCGGAGCCCGCTCGGCGACCGTATCAAGGCTCCCAGCGACAAGGCCCCCTGGCTGACCATCGTGGGCGTGGTGGCGGACGTCAAGCAGGGGGGGCTCGACCACAAGACCGGCACCGAGGTCTACTTCCTGGCCGACCAGGCCCAGGAGAGCGTCGGCGGCGTGGGGAGAACCCTGTACATGGTGATGCGCACCCCGGGGGACCCGATGCGCCTGGCCGCCGCGGCCCGCGGCGAGATCCGGCGTCTCGACCCCTCGCTGCCGGTCTCCAGCGTCGAGCCGATGACGCGGGTGGTCTACGAGTCGGTGGCGCAGCCGCGCTTCGTGGCCTTCCTGGTGGTGATCTTCGCCGTGGTGGCCCTGGCGCTCGCGGCGATCGGCACCTACGGCGTGCTGGCCTACATGGTGGAGCTGCGGACGCGGGAGATCGGCGTGCGGATGGCCCTGGGAGCGCAGGCCAGCGAGGTGCTCCAGATGATCCTCTCGCAGGGGGCCTGGCTGGTGGGCTCGGGTCTCGTCCTCGGGGTGATTGGGGCCCTGGCCCTCCGCCGCGCCCTGGCGAGCGTCCTCTTCGGCGTGGCGCCCACCGACCCGGCGATCTTCGCCACCGTGCTCCTGGTGCTCTCCGTGGTCGGCCTCCTCGCCTGCTTCCTCCCGGCCCGCCGGGCGACGCGGGTGGATCCGCTGGTGGCGTTGCGGCAGGAGTAGGACGGGAACCGTCCTCCCTGGGTGACATTTCCTGGGGGCCTCCCTGGGAAAGCCCCCGGCATCCCCCTTGCTCCAGCCCGGAAGCGCATGCGCGAAAGAAATTCCCCTCCGGGGTTGTTCTGTCCTGTCAGAATCCCTCGGGGAGGCTTTCAGGGCCTCTCCCGGTTGTCGTACTGGAGAAATTCCATGCATATGTTTCGTTCCGGCTGTCTGGCCGTTCTGGCGTTGCTCGCGGTGATCGGGCCCGCCACGGCCCAGCAGAAACAGGCTCAGGCGCCGCAGAGCGTCTTCGGTGAGCAGATCGAGGTGCGGGTGGTCAACGTCGAGGCGGTGGTCACCGACCGCCAGGGGAACCGGGTGACCGGCCTCAAGCCCGGCGACTTCCGTCTGGAGGTGGATGGCAAGCCCGTGCCGATCGAGTATTTCAACGAGGTCCGCGGCGGCGCGGCGGTCGCCCCCGGCGAGGAGGACCGGAATTCGCCGGTCAAGGGGCTCCCCAGCCTGGTGGCCGGCAGCCCGGTGGGCACCAGCTATCTCGTCTTCATCGACAACTACTTCTCGCTGGGCCCCCGCCGGGACGAGGTGCTGCGCTCCCTCAAAGAGCAGCTCTCGCGGCTCGGACCGGAGGACCGCATGGCCATCGTCGCCTGGGACGGCGGCCAGGTCGAGATGCTGACGAGCTGGTCGAATTCGGCGCGGCAGCTCGGGGACGCCATCGAGAAGGCGATCGGCGAGCGGACCTACGGGATCGCCCGGCTCGCGGAGCTGCGCACCTTCCAGAGCTCGCAGCGGCTCTCCGGCTTTGGCTCCGGCGCCGATCTCTCCCCTCGGCAGTCGTTCGCCCAGCGGCCGGACATCGAGGAGATCGAGTTCGCCCAGCGCCTGGTGGGGCAGACCGAGCGGGCGGTGTCCGCCGCGGTGAGCGCGCTGCACGGCTTCGCCGCCCCTCCGGGCCGCAAGGTGATGCTCCTGCTCTCCGGCGGCTGGCCCTATTCGGCGCTCGACTACGTGATCAACAACCCCAACCGGCCGGTGATCGAGCGCGAGGTGCCGCGCGGCGAGGAGATCCTCGAGCCCCTCGTGGACACCGCCAACCGCCTCGGCTACACCCTCTATCCCGTGGACGTGCCCGGCATCGAGGGGACGGCGGCGGACGCCAGCCTCGCCGCTCCGGCGGCGACCGGCCTCAACATCCGGGAGCAGGAGCACGAGGCGAC
>JAICSG010000289.1 GCA_025937035.1 Thermoanaerobaculia bacterium
GACCTCCTAAATGAAGGTAGGGACGAGAATACGAAGGTTCCGGGGGTTGTGCAAGGGGGCGACCGGCGCCCGGGTGTCAATGCCGGGGGCGGTCAGTCCCGAACCGCCGGAGCCAGCAGGGCCGCCGCCATCCCCGCCTCCCGTCCGGCAAGCGCCAGCAATGCCTTGAGACCGCCCTTGAGCTGGAAGGCCTCGAAGCCGGCCTCGCGCATCCGCTCGGCCAGGTGGGCGCTCTTGAGCCCGACCTCGCAGACGAGCACATAAGAACGGCCGCGGTCGAACTGGCGGTAGGCGGCGAGGGCGTGCGGGAGGTCCAGGTGCAGGGCCCCCGGGTAGTGCCACCCCTTGTAGGCCGCCGCCGAGCGGAGATCGATGACGGTGGCGTCCGGGGGGACCTCCTCCACCTCCGGCACCGGGGAGGCGAGGGCCTCGGGGTCGATCCGCCGCAACTCGTGGACGTGGCGGGCGTCCACCAGGCGGTCCAGGAGGTCGAGATCGAGCTTCTCCTCGTCGCGCAGCACGTCCGCGAGGGCCGCCCGGGTGTTGGGCTTCTCCGGAGCCAGATCGCAGTATTCGGCCACCGCCGCCGACAGCTCGTAGACGCCGATCCGGCGGGCCAGCCCCATGATCTCCTCCTTGTTGAACCCGAGCAGCGGGCGCAGGATGAGGCAGGCCGGCACGGCCTGGGAGATCACCGCCAGGTTCTGCAGGGTCTGGGAGGAGACCTGGCCGATGGCGTCGCCGGTGATGAGGCCCAGCCGGCCGCCGCGGTGGGCCACCGAGGCGCCGGCCCGCAGGATCAGCCGTTTCAGGACGATCTGCCAATTGGCCGGGGTGACCTTCTCCCGCAGGTCGGCCACCAGGGGCGAGAGATCCACCTCGTGGAGGCGGGGGGAGGAGCCGTAGCTCCAGCGCTCGGCGATCGACTTCATCACCTTGAGCACGCCCAAGCGGTGGGCAGCCCCCCCGAGGTTGCAGAAGACGTAGTCGAGCTGCACCCCCCGCTTGAGCATCAGCCAGCTCGCCACGGCCGAGTCGAAGCCGCCGGAGACCAGGGAGATGGCCCGCCCCTCGACGCCGATCGGCAGGCCGCCGTTCCCCATCACCTTGTCGAAGAAGAGATGGGCGATCCCGGGCTCCAGCTCCACGTGGACGGCGACCTCGGGCTCGGTGAGGCTTACCTTCCTGGCTCCAGAGTCGAGCAGGGCACGGCCCAGGACGCTCTCGATTCGCATCGAATCGAAGCCGATGCGCTCCCGGTCCCCTCGGCGGGTGGCGCGCACGGCGAAGCTCTTCCCCCGCACGGCGTCGCCGAAGAATTCGACGCCGGTCGCCACCAGATCCTCCAGGGCCGTCCAGGAGCGCCGCTCGATCTCGGAGACCGACTGCACCCCGAAGACCCGCGCCGCCACCTCGGCCGCGACGGGATCGGGCGACTCCAGATAGAGCCGGCTCCAGGTCGGCTCCAGCCGGTAGGGGATGCGGTGCCCCTGAAGCGCCGCCTCCAGATTCGCCACCAGCCGCCGGAAGAACCGCACGCGGGTCTTCCGCGCCTTCGTGTAGAAGTCGCCGGAGAGACGGAGGAGGAAGAGGTGGTCGGCCATGGGCGGGGAAATTCTAGCAGGGCCGCCCGGGCATCAATGCCCGGGCTATGGCCGCCAACTCGTCACCACCCACCACCGGGTCGACCCCTCGAATTCCCTTAAGGGGTCTTCGAGAATCCGCGCCACCCCCACCCGGACGTCGAAGGCGGGGACGCGCACGATGGGCATCGGGCCCAGGCGGAAGCGGTACTCCAGGCCGGCGAGGGAGAGCCAGTCGCCTCGCGGCTCGCCGAAGCCCCAGACCCGGTGGCGCTCGTAGAAGACGGGCGCCGGGAGGAAGCCGAGGGTGAGATCGGCCCGCTGCCCCTCGTGGTCCGTGCCCACGCGCGTCCCCACCGGCAGGGCCGGCACGAAGATCCGATTGGAGAGCGCCGAGTCGGGGAGCAGCGAGACCTCGGCACCGCCGAGCTGATAGCCGTCGAAGGCGAATTCCACGTCCCGCGACGAGTCGCGCCGCCAGGTGAGGACGAGACGGTCGCTCCCATGGCTTACGCCGAGCCGGGCGCCACCCCCCCAGCGGGCCCAGGAGCCGGCTCCGTCCGTGGAGCCCGCCTCGTAGTGAGCGCTCAGGGCGGGATCGAGCCGCCACAGATCCCAGCGCCGGAGACCGGCCCAGGCGCCGCTGAGGGAGACCAGCCGATGATTCAGATCCGAGCTCTGGGATGTGGGGCTCACCTGATCCCAGAGCCCCCGGGCGGCGAGGCTCAGGGCGGCGCCGCTCCACCCCCAGTCCCGGGTGGCGGAGAGCTCGATCCCCTGGCGATCGAGGTCGAGAGCGTCGCCGCGCCGGGCCACGTTCCCTTCCTTCGTGGGGCGCTCCGCCGAGCGGAAGAGATGGAAGCCGAGGGTGACCGGAAACCGCCGCCAGGACGCGGCGAGCGCTCCTCCCTCGGGCCACCCCCGGTCACCGATCGAGCCCAGGGCCAGCCAGTCGAGCCGTCCCACCACGTCGCCGCCCCGCACCCCCAACTCGAGGACCCCGCCCGTGGAGGAGGCGCTCTCGGCGATCAGCGGCAGAAGCTCCTGCTTCCCAATCCCATAGGGCTGCCCCGGCGCCACCTCGGCGCGGGTGAACGGCGCGGGCCGCTCCGGCGTGGGCGGCGGCACGGCCGGGGCCAGCCGCCGCGGCAGGTCGGGCGCGACCGGCACCCCCACCCTCTGGGCCGAGAGCGGCAGCCGGCGGAGGGTGAGGCCGTCCGGCGTCAGGGAGAGGAAGAAGAGGGCCGATCCGTCCGGCATGGGAGTGGGGGCGAGGGCGGCCCCCTGCGTCCGGGTGAGCGGCTCCGGGGCGCCGTCCATGGGGAAGACGTAGAGGTCGATGAACCCGCGCAGCCCCACCACGGCGTAGAGGGTGTGGCCGTCCGCGCTCCAGGCCGGCGAGGAGACCGTTCCACCGGGAGGCGGCGCCAGATCGGCCTCCCCACCCCCTTCGACGTCCCGGACCACCAGCCGCCAGGAGCCCTCGCGGTGGCGGGCGTAGACGACGCGCCGGCCTTCGGATGAGACCCGGGGGCGGTCGTAGACCACGTCCGCCGTGGGCTCGGTCAGCGGCGAGACTTTTGAGGTCTGGAGGTCCACCCGCACGATCTGGGAGAGGCCGTCCCGGTTGCGCGTGGCCACGGCCCAGCGGCCATCCGGCGCCGGATCGGGATCGCGCAGGTCGGCCCCATGGGTCAGCCGACGGACCTCGCCGCTCTCGGGAATCCAGAGAAAGAGGTCCGGATGGAGGAAGCCTTCCGTATCCGGCTCGTAGCGGACGAAGAGGATCGACTTGCCGTCCGGCATCCAGCGCGGGGTAGTGGGATCGGGGCCGTCGTGGCTCTCCAGGGTGAACAGGACCTTCCGGGGGAGCGGGGCGGTGCGGATGGCGGGCACGTCCTCGGGATCGCGTTTGGCGATCTCCTCCCTCGCCTTCAGCCATCTCTTCTCGGCCTCCTCGTCCGGCGCGGTGGACCAGACGACCAGCCGCGCCGGGCGGTCCTTGGAACGGAGCACGATCGCCATCCGGGAGCCGTCCGGCGACAGGGCCGGAGCGCCGGTGGTCCAGGAGAGGTCCTGCCAGGGCTCCCCCTCCACGGTCTGTCCCGACAGCCGCTCCGCCTCCAGGGCCCGCCAGGTCAGCTCGGCCCGGAAGCGGTCGTAGAGGTTCTCGGGGGTGTCGCCGAAGACGCCCCGGAAGGCGTCGCTGAAGCCGCGAGGGGTGCGGGCCGTCATCCGCGCCCAGAGCTTGCGCAGGCTCCCGGGCCCGCCCCGCTCCTCCAGCCATTCCAGGTAGGCCGAGCCCAGGAGGTAGGCCATCGACTGCCCCCGCCAGGTGCCGGGGTCCGAGGCCATCCGCGCGTAGCTGGGGAGCTTCCCCCCCTGGGCCCATCGCCGCAGGATGGCGGCCCGCAGATCGCCGTTGGGCCGGCCGGAGGCCGTGAGCCGGCCTTCGACCACGGTGGCGTACCCCTCGTAGACCCAGCGCGGCACCGCGAGCGGGATCGGCCCCACCGGGAGGATCTTTTCCAGCAGCCGCCGCGTGGGGTTGCGCGACGGCCGCAGCAGGTGGACGAGATGGGTCTCCTCGTGGGCGATCAGCAGCTCGGTCCAGTCCGTGTAATGGCCGAGCTCCGTCTCCGGCCCGGGCGGGCTGGTCCACAGGATCATCCGCGGCCAGCCGAGGATGGGGAAGGCCTGGCCGTTGGCATCCGCCTTCGGATCGGACACGATCACGTCCACCACCTCCGGAGGGTCGTACCCGACCTCCGCCACCACCCGCTGCCGGATCGACTCCAGCCGCGCCGCCGCCCCTCGCGCCCACACCTCGGAGCTGGCCGGATAGTGGACCCGGAAGTGCGGCGTGGTGAGCGTGCGCCAGTCGGCCGAGGGGCCCTGGGCGGGGGAGGGGTGGGGGAGGAGTGCGAGGAGGAGGAGGAGGACCGGGAGAAGAGGGCGCGGATTCATCGGGGGAGAAGATAACGCAGCCCGCCCGGGCATCAATGCCCGGGCTACGCTGAAACCGAAAAGCCGGCTGAAGCCGGCTCCAAAACCAAAGAGCCCCCTTCAGGGGGCTTTTCGGTTGAGACGTAGCCCGGGGATTGATCCCCGGGCGGTCACCCCGCCTTCGGCGGCAGATCCCGAGCCACCGGCTCGTCCTGGAACCCATGATGCTTATGGCTGCCGTCGCAGAACGGCTTGTTGGTGGACATCCCGCAGCGGCAGAGCGAGACCACGGTGCGCCCGCCGAGGCTGTAGGCGGCTCCGGTGGGATCGACGATCTGCAGGTTTTCCCCCTCCAGGCGGAAGGGGCCGTTCTTCTGGACGGTGATCTTCATATCGGACATTCAGTCCTCCTCTACCGTGAATCCTATCCCGGTGCGGTATCCTAAGCGGCCCGTTCCCGAAGACGACGCTCTGATGACTCCCGAAGAGACCGCCACGGAATCGCCGCTCCGCGTCTGGGGCCTGCGCCTGCTCAAGGGGGCGGTGGCCGTGCTGGCGGTCTATTTCACCTATCGCTTCCTCACCCATTCGGACTTCGAGTGGTCCCGGCTCGCCGAGAAGGTGGCCGCCGCCAACGCCCTCTTCGTGGCGCTCGGCCTAGCCCTGCTCCTGGCTCGCTACGCCATCTGGGACTGGCGCTATCAGCTGGCCGTTCACCACGCCCTGGGCAGCCGGCTGGGGCCGATGCTCGGCTTCTTCGTCCTCCTGGCCTCGGCGGCGCTCAACCTGATCACCCCCACCGCGCGCGTCCTCGGCGGCATGATGCGGGCCCGCTACTTCGCCCGCGCTCAAGGGCGGCCGTTCAGCCTCCTCTACGGCGTCGTCCTCTGGGACCAGGTGGCCCATCACAGCGTGATGAGCGTCTGCACCTGGGTCGTCCTCATCGCGGCGGCCTTCGCGGTGCACTGGAACGGCTGGGGCTTCCTGCTGCTGGCGGCCCTCCTCGTCTCCTTCGCCCTGCTCGTCCTCTGGGTGAGGCGGGCCCGCCGGAAGGAGGAGCACCCCATCGTCGGCTTCCTGGCCCGCCGGGCCGAGCGCGCCGAGGGGAAGCTCCAGCGCCTGCTCGCCCATGGCCACGAGGCGGTGGGCATCTTCGTGCGCCTGCTGAGCGTGCGGCGCCTGAGCTTCCAGTCGGTCGGCATCGGCGTGCTCTACTTTCTGGTCAACGCCGCCGGTCTGTGGGCCATGTTCCTGGCGATCGGCGCGCCGGTGGGCC
>JAICSG010000918.1 GCA_025937035.1 Thermoanaerobaculia bacterium
ACACCTTCGACCCGGCGACGGCGGACCGCTGGGTGGGGCATCTCCTCACCCTGCTCGCCGGAGCGGTGGCGGAGCCGCGGACCCGCCTCTCCGAGCTCCCGCTGCTCACGGCCGCGGAGAGCGCGGAGCTCGCCGCCTGGAGCCGGCCGCCGCGCCCGCCGTCCCCCCCCTGGCGCGTGCACGAGCGGGTGGCCGCGCGGGCCGCTCTGCATCCGGACGCCGAGGCGGTGGTGGCCGGCGGCGAGAGCCTCACCTACGGGGAGCTGCTGCGGCGGGCCCGCAGGGTGGCCGCCCGGCTGCGCGCCCTGGGAGTGGGGCCGGACGTGCCGGTGGGGATCTTCCTCGGCCGCTCGCTCGACCTCGCCGCCGCCATCCTGGGGGTCCTGGAGGCCGGCGGCGCCTACGTGCCGCTCGATCCCGGCTACCCGCGGGAGCGGCTGCGCCTGATGCTGGAGGACGCCCGGGTGCCGGTGGTGCTCACCGAGCCGGCGCTGCTGGCGGCGCTGCCGGAGGGGGCCGGCCGGCCGCTCCTGATGACCGCGGCGCTCGCCGGGCCGGACCCCGAGCCGTGGATTCCGGCCGCCGTGGACCCGGACAACCTGGTCTACCTCGTCTACACCTCCGGCTCCACCGGGCGGCCCAAGGGGGTGGCGATGACCCACGCCGCCATCTCGGCGATGCTCGACTGGCAGCTCCGCACCTCGCGGGCGGGGGCCGGCCGCACGCTGCAGTTCGCCGCCCTTTCGTTCGACGTCTCGTTCCAGGAGATCTTCTCCACCTGGTGCGCCGGCGGCGCGGTGGTGGTGGTGGACGAGGAGACGCGGCGCGACCCCCCGGCGCTGCTGCGGCTGCTCGCCGCCCGGCGGGTGGAGCGTCTCTTCCTGCCGTTCGTGGCCCTCCAGCAACTCGCCCTGGCGGCGCGCCCGGGAGGGGTCCCGGCCAGCCTGCGGGAGGTGATGAGCGCCGGCGAGCAGCTCTACGTCACGCCGCAGATCGCGGCGCTCTTCGCCGCCCTGCCGGGGAGCGTGCTGTACAACCACTACGGCCCCTCGGAGACCCACGCCGCCACCTGGCTGGCGCTGGCGGGCGATCCGGCCTCCTGGCCCGAGCGGCCGACGGTCGGCCGGCCGCTCGACCGCGCCCGGGTCTTCCTGCTCGATCCCGACCTGCGGCCGGTGCCGGCCGGCGTCCCGGGCGAATTGTTCGTGGGCGGCGCGGGGCTGGCGCGGGGGTACATCGGGCAGCCGGAGCTGACGGCGGAGCGGTTCGTCCCCGATCCGTTCGACGAGGTGGACGGCTGGGCCCCCGGCGCCCGCCTCTACCGCACCGGCGACCTCGCCCGCTGGCTCCCTGGCGGCGAGATCGAGTACATCGGCCGCGGCGACCAGCAGGTCAAGATCCGCGGCCAGCGCATCGAGCTGGCCGAGGTGGAGACCGCCCTCGCCCGCCATCCGGCCCTGCGCCAGGCGGCGGTGGCGGTGCGCGGCTCCGGGTCCGGCTCGCGCCGGCTGGTGGGCTACGCCGTCTTCCGCGAGGGGGCCGCGGCGGAGCCCGCCGAGCTGCGCGCCTTCCTGGCCGAGAGCCTGCCGGACGCCATGATCCCGTCGGCCTGGGTGACCCTCGACCACCTGCCGCTCACCCCCAGCGGCAAGGTCGACCGCCGGGCCCTCCCGGCGCCCGAGGCCGAGGGGGGCGACGACGCCTCCCGGGCGCCGCGCGACCCCGCCGAGGAGCTGATGGCGGCGATCTGGGGGGAGGTGCTGGGGATCCGCCGGTTGGGCATCCACGACGACTTCTTCGAGCTGGGCGGGCACTCGCTGCTGGCCACCCAGGTGATGTCGCGGGTGCGCGAGGCGTTCGGCGTCGAGATCCCCCTGCGCCGCCTGTTCGAGGGGCCCACCGTGGCCGAGCTGGCGAAGGCGGTGGAGGCGGCGCTCGCCGCCGGCGCCCCGGCGCCGGACGGGCCGATCCCGCGAGCCTCGCGGATGCCGGAGGATGCCCGCCTCCCCCTCTCCTTCGCCCAGGAGCGGCTCTGGTTCCTCGACCGCCTGCGGCCGGGGGAGACCCTCTACAACCTGCCGCTCGTCCTGCGGCTGGAGGGGGAGATGCGCGCCCCCGCCCTGGCCGCCGCCTTCGGCGAGATCGTGCGCCGGCACGAGGCGCTGCGCACCGTCTTCGCCCGCACGCCCGACGGCCCGGTGCAGGTGGTCCTGCCGGCCGAGTCCGTCCATCTCCCCCTCTTCGACTTCTCCGGCGAGCGCGACCCCGAGGCGGGGCTCAGGACGCTGCTGGAGCGCGAGGCGAAGACGCCGTTCGACCTGGAGCAGGGTCCCCTGCTGCGCTTGCAG
>JAICSG010000317.1 GCA_025937035.1 Thermoanaerobaculia bacterium
CTCGGTTCTTCTCTGTTCTTGGTCTTCATGACGTAGAGATTCGCATCCCAACGCCAGCCGCGCTCGCAGAAAATCTGGCGGGTTTACTTGCGGGCAGAGGGGATCGTTAGAGCCTTGCGGCAATAGTGGATCATTAGAGCCTTGTCCTCCTCCCAGGCGGTCTGGTCCATCAGGCGGCGCCCGCGAGCCTTTTGGATGGAACGGACGCTATGGCCCTTGCCAAGTATGCGGGCGGCTACCGCGTCCGCCTCAGTGCGCTTGCCCTTCGCTTGCTCGACCGCTAGGGCAAGCTCGGAAGGGTAGAACCTCTCGGGGAGGGCTCCGTCGTAGATCGCGTCAGCTATCGACTGGCTCCTGACCCTCTGCAACGCGCGCTCAGATGGCGACTTCTTCGGCCTACCAGGACCCCGGGCCATCCTCTGCAACTCGGCGGCGATGCGCTTGGGGTCTTCCCCGGCCTCCAGCCGCTCGGCAAGGCTCAGCAGAGCTCCTTTCGTCACCTTCATAGCCCGTCCACCTCCACGGCGACGGCATCGCGGCAGAGCGGGAGGCAAGCGGTCGAGATCGTGCCGCCTGCTGACATCTTGCTGACACACCAGCCAAATGAATAGGGTAAACCATTGAAGATTATATACTTACCTCCCCCTCGCCCGAACTTGATCATCTCGAGCACGGTCGAGAGGGTGCGGAGGGGTCGCATGGAGGGGGATTGTAATCCCCCTCGATCCTTACCGCGCGTGAACCGCCAGCAGCTTGAGCGGCTGCGGGCTGTAGTTCTCGACGTTGAGCCGGTCGTTGCCGGTCATGCTCACCTTGGCGGCCTGATAGAGCTCGCCCTGCCCCTTGCCGTTCCGGTCGAGCTTGATCTCGACGAACGCGAAGGGATAGTCGACGGTGCGGAGGTTGTTGATGACCTCGTGCTGGGCGATCGGCCGGTCGATCATCAGGCGGACGACCGTGCTGCCGTCCGGCTGCTGGTGCGAGCGGGCCGCCGCGATGGGGTAGCCGAGGCCACCGCCGACGCGGATGTAGCCGGCCTCCTGGTCCCACAGGGCCTCGCGCAGGGCATCCGGCCCCTTCTGCTGGAGGATGTTCTTCAGCCGCTCGACCTGGGCGTCCTCCGTGTAGTGGTCGATATGGATCGCCACCGGCGCGCTGCCGGTGTGCCGGGCCGTGCCCGCGGGCGCCACCAGGGTACCGGTGAGCACGGTTTCGGCGAACGCGGCGGTCGACAGGGCGAGCGCCGCGGAAAAGGCCAACGCCATCACACTCTTGCTTCTCATGGGTCTTTGCTCCTTGATGGGAAGTGCCGCGCGAGACCTGCTTGCGCGGCACTTTCTATCTATGCAAAACGCAAACCGGACGGCCGTTCATTCCGCCCGGTTTACGGTTGTGGTCCGGCCCGCGGCCGGCTCAGTGAAGATAGGGCGGCCGGTAGCCGTTGTCGTGGTCGTGGTCCCGGTCCCGATCATGATCGCGGTCCCGGTCGTAGCGGTCGTGGTCGTGGTCGCGGTCATAGCGGTTGTGGCCCCAGGTGCCGTAGTAGCCGGAGCGGCGGCCGTAGTAGCCCCCGAGCTCGTCCATCAACTGGTAGATCCGCCCCATGCCGCGGTCGACGTAGGGTCGGGGCTGGATCCGGGTCAGCGCTCGCGAGGCGTCGTTGAAGGCGTCCTCCAGAGCGGCGAAGGTGCGCGCCGTGCGGCGGGGCTCCCGGCGGTAGCTCTCGGTCGCCTCGTGGAAGCGGGAGGCCCGGAGGTCCAGCTCGCGCAGGCGGTCGATGGCGCGGGCCTCGCCACGGTCCGGCCGGCGGTTGTTGCGCTCGAACTCGCGGCGGATCTGGGTGGCCGTCTCGTCGATCTCGTGGGCGATCGCCGATGCCCGGTCGAGGTGCTGGACGTCCGGGAAGATGGTGTAGCGGCCGTCTTCACGGTACCCCTGCGCGTGCAGGGCGGGGGCGAGCGAGAGCGCCAGAGCGGCGGTGAGGATCAGGGATTGGGTGTGTCGTCGCATGGTGTGTCTCCTCCTTGTCTTCGACACCCAGCTATAAGGCAAAGCGGATGCCAGGAGTGGGAAGCTGAGTGGAATCAGCGGGTTGTGAAAGCAGGGGGGAAGAGAGGGGTTTGAAAATTGTCCTCTGGGGAGGACGGGAGACGTTGCCGTCCCCCCGCCCGGGCATGAATGCCCAGGCTACGATTCAACCGAAAAGCCGGGTGAACCCGGCTCCCGGAGGAGCATCTCTGACTTCGGAGCCGGCTTCAGCCGGCTTTTCGTTTCCGGCGTAGCCCGGGCATTCATGCCCGGGCGGAAGCTCACGCCGCCTCCGCCAAAGGCTCCGCCACCGCCCCCCGCATCTCCGTGTGCCGCTTCCAGACCTTGTAAATCGCGGGATAGACCAGCAGCTCCAGGAGGAAAGAGGTGACCAGGCCGCCGATCATCGGCGCGGCGATCCGCTTCATCACGTCCGCTCCCGCCGAAGTGGACCAGAGGATGGGGAGGAGGCCCATGAAGGCGGCGCAGACGGTCATCATCTTGGGCCGCGCCCGCTTGACCGCGCCGTGGATGATCGCCTCGTCCATGTCGGCCAGGGTCTTGAGCTTCCCCGCGCGTTTGGCCTCGTCCCAGGAGAGGTCGAGGAAGAGGAGCATGAAGACGCCCGTCTCGGCGTCGAGGCCCAGCAGGGCGATCATGCCCACCCAGGCGGCGATCGAGACGTTGTAGTGGAGGAGGTGGAAGAGCCAGACCGCCCCCACGGCCGAGAAGGGTACCGCCAGCATCACCACCAGCGCCTTGAAAGGCGAACGGGTATTGGCGTAGAGGAGGACGAAGATCAGCGCCAGGGTGACCGGCACCACGATCTTCAGCCGCTCGCGCACCCGCACCATGTTCTCGTACTGGCCGCTCCACTGGAGCGACTGGCCCGTGGGGAGGGAGACGTGCTTGCGCACCACCTGCTTGGCCTCCTCCACCCAGCTCCCGATGTCGCGGCCGGCGATGTCCACGTAGACGTAGCCGGCGAGGAAGCCGTTCTCGTCGCGCAGCATGGAGGGCCCGCGGACGATCTGGAGGTCGGCGACCTGGGCGAGCGGCACCTGGGCCCCCGCCGGAGTGGCGACCAGGACGCGGGCGAGGCGGGCCGGATCGTCGCGCAGCTCGCGGGGGTAGCGCACGTTGACCGGATAGCGCTCCCGCCCCTCGATGGTGGTGGTGACGTTCTCGCCGCCGATGGCGGTGGCGATCACCGTCTGGAGCTGCTCGATCGTCAGGCCGTAGCGGGCGAGCTGGTCGCGCCGCGGCACGATGTCCAGGAAGTAGCCGCCGGCCACCCGCTCGGCGTAGACGCTGCGGGTGCCGGGGATCTTGCGCAGCAGCCCTTCCAGGGTCTCGCCCGTGCGCTCGATCTCCTTGAGATCGCTGCCGAAGACCTTGATGCCGATGGGGGTGCGGACCCCCGTCGAGAGCATGTCGATGCGGTTCTTGATCGGCATGGTCCAGGAGTTGGTGACCCCGGGGATGCGCAGGGCGCGGTCCATCTCGTCGATCAGCTCGTCCATCGAGAGGTGGTCGGGCCAGAAGGGGCGGAAGGCGGGCTTCATCCAGTCCGGAGCCCAGCCGGAGTACCAGCGCGCCTTGGGCCGCCATTGGCCCTCGGGCTTGAGGACGACCGTGGTCTCCATCATCGAGAACGGGGCGGGGTCGGTCGAGGTGTCGGCCCGGCCGGCCTTGCCCAGGACCCGATCGACCTCGGGGAACCCCTTGAGGACGCGGTCCTGGGTCTGCAGGAGCTCGGTCGCCTGGGTGACGGAGATCCCGGGGAGGGTGATCGGCATGTAGAGGATGGTCCCCTCGTTGAGCGGCGGCATGAACTCCGAGCCGAGCCGGAAGTAGAGGGGGAGGCTCACCGCCACCAGGGCCAGGGCGCCCCCGATCACCGCCCACGGCCGCCGGAGGACGAAGCGGCAGGCCGGCTCGTAGACCTTCGCGATGGCGCGGCTGATGGGATGCCGCTCCTCGGGATGGTAGGTGCCCACCGCCACGCGGCTCGCCAGCCGCGCCAGCCAGCGGGGGCGGAAGGTGAACGGGTCCATGCGGGTGAAGAGCATGCGGAGGGCGGGGTCGAGGGTGACCGCCAGCAGCGCGGCGATCGCCATCGCCAGGTTCTTGGAGATGGCGAGCGGCTTGAACAGCCGCCCCTCCTGATCGACCAGGGCGAAGATGGGGAGGAAGGCGACCGCGATCACCAGCAGGGAGAAGAAGACCGAGGGGCCCACCTCCTGGAGCGCCTCCAGGCGCACTTTGTGGAAATCCCCCTTGCGCCCACCCGCCTGCCATTGATGGAGCTTGTTGTAGGCGTTCTCCACCTCGACGATGGCGCCGTCCACCAGCACGCCGATCGAGATGGCGATGCCCGCCAGCGACATGATGTTGACCGACACCCCCAGGAAGTACATGGGGATGAAGGCGAGGAGCACGGAGATGGGGATGGTGAGGATCGGCACCGTGGCCGAAGGGATGTGCCAGAGGAAGAGGAGGATCACCAGGCAGACGATGATCATCTCGATCACCAGCTCGTGCCTGAGGGTGTCGAGGGCGCGGGTGATCAGCCCCGAGCGGTCGTAGGTGGGGACGACCTCGACCCCCTCGGGCATGCCGGGCTGGAGCTCCTCGATCTTCGCCTTGACCCGCTGGATGACGTTGAGCGCGTTCTCGCCGTGGCGCATCACCACGATGCCGCCCACGTGATCCCCCAGGCCGTCGAGGTCCGAGACGCCGCGGCGGATCTCGGGCCCCAGCTCCACCCGGGCCACGTCGCGCAGCAGCACGGGGACGCCGGCCGGCCCCACCTTGAGGACGATCTGCTCCAGGTCCTCCGGGCGCTTGGCGTACCCCCGGCCGCGCACCATGTACTCGGCGCCGCTCGCCTCCAGGAGGCGCCCCCCCACCTCGTTGTTGGAGCGGCGGATGGCCTCCACCACCTGATCGAGTGGCAGGCCGTAGGAGGCCAGGCGGTTGGGATCGACGGTGATCTGGTACTGCTTGACGTAGCCGCCGAGGGCCGCCACCTCGGCCACGCCGGGCACCGATTGCAGGGCATAGCGCAGGGTCCAGTCCTGATAGGAGCGCAGCTCGTCCAGCGAGTGCTTCCCGGAGTGATCGACCAGGGCGTACTGGTAGACCCAGCCGACGCCGGTGGCGTCCGGCCCCAGCTCGGTCTGCACGCCGTCGGGGAGGCGGGACTGGATCTTGGAGAGGTATTCGAGCACCCGCGAGCGGGCCCAGTAGAGGTCGGTGCCGTCCTGGAAGATCACGTAGACGTAGGAGAAGCCGAAGTCCGAGTAGCCGCGCACCGCCTTGACCTTGGGGGCGCCGAGCAGCGCGGAGACGATGGGATAGGTGACCTGGTCCTCGACGATGTCGGGGGAGCGGTCCCACTTTGAGTAGACGATCACCTGCGAGTCCGAGAGGTCGGGCAG
>JAICSG010000600.1 GCA_025937035.1 Thermoanaerobaculia bacterium
ATGTTCAACCAGCACGCCAAGTGGTTGAAGACGATCCGCGAGATCCCCTGGCGCCTGCCCATCGCCTCGCTCAACTACATGCTGACCTCGCACGTCTGGCGGCAGGACCACAACGGCTTCAGCCACCAGGACCCGGGATTCATCGATCACGTGGTCAACAAGAAGGCCGAGGTGGTGCGCGTCTACCTGCCGCCGGACGCCAACTGCCTCCTCTCGGTGACCGATCACTGCCTGCGCAGCCGCAACTACGTCAACGTGATCGTCTGCGGCAAGCAGCCGGCCCCGCAGTGGCTGGACATGGATTCCGCCGTCAAGCACTGCACCGCCGGCCTCGGCATCTGGGAGTGGGCCAGCAACGACGAGGGGGTGGAGCCCGACGTGGTGATGGCCTGCGCCGGCGACGTCCCCACCCTGGAGATCCTGGCCGCCGTCGACCTCCTGCGGCGCGAGCTCCCCGAGCTCAAGATCCGCGTCGTCAACGTGGTCGACCTGATGACCCTGCAGCCGCCGAGCGAGCACCCCCACGGCCTGCCGGACAAAGAGTTCGACATGCTCTTCACCCGCGACAAGCCGGTGATCTTCGCCTTCCACGGCTACCCCTGGCTGATCCACCGCCTCACCTACCGGCGGACCAATCACGACAACCTCCACGTCCGCGGCTACAAGGAGGAGGGCACCACCACCACCCCCTTCGACATGGTGGTGCGCAACGACCTCGACCGCTACCACCTCGTGCAGGACGTGATCGACCGCCTCCCGCAGCTCGGCGCCCGCGCCGCCTACGTCCGCCAGATGACCCGCGACAAGCTGATCGAGCACCGCGCCTACATCGAGGAGCACGGCGAGGACATGCCCGAGGTCCACGACTGGAGTTGGAAAGACAAGGGCGCGCCGTCGCGCGGAGGCAAGGAGACCAGCAACGACGCGGCGGGGACGGCGGGGGATCAGTAGGGCTGTCGAGGCCGAGCCCCGCCCGGGATTTCAATCCCGGACGGGCGAGACGAGGCTTACCGTATCCCTCGCGATCATCAATTCCTCATTCGTGGGCACCACGAACACCCGCGCCCCCGGCCCCTCCGGAGAGATCTGCTCCTCTTTCCCTTTCGCCTCGCCGTTGCGTTTCGGATCGAGCTTCAGCCCCAGCCCTTCCAGGCCGCGCAGGGTCCGCTCCCGCACCGCGGGGGAGTTCTCGCCGATACCGCCCGCGAAGGCGATCGCGTCCACGCCGCCCAGGGCCGCCGCGTAGGCGCCGATGTATTTCCGGAGCCGGTAGCAGAAGACGTCGATCGCCAGGCGCGCCCGCTCGTTCCCCTTCTCCTCCGCCTCCAGCAGGGTGCGCATGTCGTTCGACAATCCGGAGAGCCCAAGCAGGCCGCTGTGCTTGTTCATCAGGGCGCTCGCCTCGGCCGCGCCCAGCTCCTCGCGCCCCATGATGAACAGCAGCGCCGCCGGATCGAGATCGCCGCAGCGGGTGCCCATCACCAGCCCCTCCAGCGGCGTGAAGCCCATCGAGGTGTCGATCGATTTTCCGCCCAGCACCGCGCACGCCGAGGCGCCGTTGCCGAGATGGCAGGTGATGAGCCGTAACCCGGAGTCCCCCTCGCGTTTCAACAGCGCGGCCAGCCGCCCCGCCACGAAGCGGTGCGAAGTGCCGTGAAAGCCGAACCGCCGGATGCCGAAGCGCTGGTAGAGGCTGTAGGGCAGGCCGTAGAGATAGGCCTCCCGCGGCATGGTGTGGTGGAACGCGGTGTCGAACACGGCCACCTGAGGAACGTCCGGCAGCTCGGCCTTGGCCGCGTAATAGCCCTGGAGATTGGCGGGATTGTGGAGCGGCGCGAGCGCGATCATCGCCTCGATCCCCTCGATCACCTGGTCGTCGATCAGCACCGAGGACTGGAACTGCTCGCCGCCATGGACCACCCGGTGCCCCACGGCGCCGATCTCGTCTTTATGAGGGATCACCCCGTTCTCGGGATCGGTCAGCACCGCCAGCGCCTTCTCGACGGCCTTGCGGTGTTGGAAAGCCCCGATGGCGTCGCGCACCGGCTTCTTCCCCTCGGCCTCATAGTGGAGCACGGCCGTGCCGCCCGCGTCCTCCACCAGCCCCTTGGCCAGCGTCCGGTCCCGCCCCTCGCGAGCCATTGCCTCGTCGGTCTCGATGAGCTGGAATTTGAGCGACGAGCTGCCGCAGTTGAGGACCAGGACCTTCATGCGCGCCACCTCCGAAGCTGCTGCCGGAAGATCTCCGCCCCCCCGTGAGCCGGATGGCGCAGGGCGGGGGCCTCGACGCCGATCTCCGCCAGCGCTCCCTGGGCGGTGCGGCCCACGGCGAGCACCCGGGCGCCGGCGGTCTCGGCGAGCAGCCGCTCCAGGACATGCAGGTTGGCCGCCACCAGGCTCCGCTCCGGGGTGCGGTTGCTCAAGGGGCCGCGCGCTCCGTAGGGGTGCCAGGGGAAGGAGTTCCAGAGCAGGGCGCCGCGGGCCTCGCCGCCCAGGGCGTCCCAAACGATGCTCCCCGAGGGCTCCAGCCAGAGCGCCGGATTGCGGCTGGTGGCCCGGAACGGCGCGCCGGCCCAGGGGAGCCGCCGTCCGTCCGGCCCCAGGAGCTGGCGCTCGCTGGTGAAGGCGATGCCGGAGAAGCGTCCGCCGCGGAAGCCGAGCGCCTCGCCCACCAGGATCAGCCGCGGCGTCCCCACCCGCTCGAGATAGGCCTCCAGGTTCTCCCGCCGCCCCTTGGCCGCGGCGGGGCCGTCGAGCTCCGGAAACGCCTCGCGGTAGGGATTGACCACTCCGGGGGCGTCCCCCTTGGGGCCCCGATAGAGAAGGCGGAGGACGGGAGAGAGGTCCACGCGCGCTTAAGCCGCGGTGAGGATGAGCGGCTCGCCGCGCCGGATCACGATCGTGTGCTCGTAGTGGGCGGTGAGCGAGCGGTTCTGGGTGCGGATCGTCCAGCCGTCCGGCTCGGTGACGAGCTGGGAGGGCTCGGCCGAGATCATCGGCTCGACGGCGATCACCAGCCCGTCGGTCAGCTCCGCGCGGGAGCGCGGATCGTAGAAGTTCGGCACCTCGGGCGCCTCGTGGATGGTCTTCCCCACGCCATGGCCGCAGAGGCCGCGCAGCACGCTGAAGCCGTGCTTCCGCACCTCCCCCTCCACCGCCCGGCCGATGTCGTTGACCTGCCGGCCGGCGTGGGCCACGGCGAGCGCCTTCTCGAACGCCGCCTTGGCGCACTTGCGGAGCTTGCGCGCCAGGGGGGAGACGGGGGGGAGCAGCACCGTGGTCGCCGAGTCGGCGATGTAGCCGCCGAGCTCGGCCGTGACGTCGATCTTCACCACGTCCCCCGGCTCCAGGCGCCGCGAGCCGGGGACGCCGTGGACGATCTGCTCGTTGACGCTGATCAGGTTGAACCCCGGAAAGTTGTAGGTGAGCTGGGGGGCCGAGCGGGCCCCATGCCGGCGCAGGAAGTCGGCGCCCACCGCGTCGAGCTCGGCGGTTGTCATCCCGGGCCGGACCGCGGCCTTCATCTGCTGGACCCTGTCGTCCATCATGCGGCTCTTGCTGAGGACCG
>JAICSG010000294.1 GCA_025937035.1 Thermoanaerobaculia bacterium
CCTCTACCGCCCTCCCGGCCGGTTGAACTTCTTCATCAGGTCCTCCATCGTCGCCGCCGGCTTGGGGCTCGGCTTCGCTGGGGGACGGCCTTGCGGAGCTTGAGCGTTGCGGTCGGGCCGGCCGCCGCGGCCGGCGCTCCCCGTGGCGTGACGGCCCTCGGCGGGGGGCTGCTGGAGGGCCTTGATCGAGAGGCTGATGCGCTCGCGCTGGTAGTCGACCTCCAGCACCTTGACCTTCACGATCTCCCCCACCTTGACGGCGTCGCGGGGGTCCGCCACCCAGCGGTGAGTCAGCTCGGAAACGTGGACCAGGCCGTCGCGATGGACCCCGATGTCCACGAAGGCGCCGAAGTTGGCCACGTTGGAAACCCTTCCTTCGAGCACCATGCCGGGCTGGAGGTCCTTGACGGTGGTGACGTCCGGGCGCCATTCGGGGGTCTTGAATTCGGGGCGCGGGTCGCGGCCGGGGCGGAGGAGCTCGTTGCGGATGTCCTCCAGGGTGAATTTGCCGAGGTTGTGCTCGGCGTCGGCGAAGCGGCTGAAGTCGAGCTTGCCCACCAGGTCCGGATTGCCCACCAGGCTGCCGACCGGCTCCTTCAGGGCCGCGGCCATCTGCTGGACCACCTCGTAGCGCTCGGGGTGCACGGCCGTGCGGTCGAGCGGGTTTTCCCCCTCGCGGATGCGCAGGAAGCCGGCGGACAGCTCGAAGGTCTTGGGGCCCAGGCCGGGGATCTTGAGCAGCGACTGCCGCGAGCGGAAGGGGCCGTTGGAGTCCCGGTGGTGGACGATGGCGCTGGCGATCCGCTCGGAGAGGCCGGAGACCCGGCGCAGCAGCGGGGCCGAGGCGGTGTTGAGCTCCACCCCCACGCGGTTCACCGCGCCCTCCACGGCCGTGTCCAGCTCGCGCTCCAGGGACTTCTGATCGACGTCGTGCTGGTACTGGCCGACGCCCAGGGAGCGGGGCTCGATCTTCACCAGCTCGGCGAGCGGGTCCTGGAGACGGCGGGCGATCGAGACCGCGCCGCGCAGGGAGACGTCGAGGTTGGGCAGCTCCTCGCGGGCCACGGCCGAGGCGGAGTAGACCGAGGCGCCGGTCTCGGGGACGATCGCCACGACCACCTTCTCCAGGCCGGCCTCCTGGACGGCCTTGCGGGCGAAGGCCTCGGTCTCGCGGCTGGCCGTGCCGTTGCCCACCGCCACGGCGTGGACGCCGTGCTTCTTGATCAGCGAGACCACCGTGCGGGCCGCCCCCACCTCGTCCGCGTGCGGGGGGACGGCGTGGATGACGTCGGTCGCGACCACGCGGCCGGTGCCGTCCACCACGGCCAGCTTGCAGCCGGTGCGGAGGCCGGGATCGAGCCCCATCACCGGCACCTGTCCGAGCGGGGCCTGGAGGAGGAGGGCTTCGAGGTTGGCGCGGAAGACGGCGATTGCCTGGGCCTCGGCCCGCTCGCGCATCTCGGAGCGGACCTCGTTGGTGATCGACGGGCGGAGCAGCCTTTTGTAGCCGTCCGCCGTGGCCTCGGCGACCTGGCGGCCGCAGGGGGTGTCGAGCGGCACGCTCCAGGAGCGGCCCAGGCGCTCGACCTCGCGGTCATCGTCGATCCGCAGGTCCGAGATCAGGAACCCCTCGCGCTCGCCGCGCAGGATGGCGAGCAGGCGGTGGGAGGGGATGTCCCTGCCCGGCTCGTCGTGCTCGAAATAATCGCGGTAGGTGGCCGCCTCGGGATCCTTCTCCTTCTCGGGGAGGACGCGCACGCGGAGGAGGCCGCCGGTGGCCATCACCCGGCGGAGCTCCGAGCGCTCGGCGGCGTTCTCGGCCAGCCGCTCGGCCAGGATGTCGCGGGCGCCGGCCAGGGCGGCCCCGGCGTCCTCCACCCCCTTCTCGGGATTGACGAACGCCGCCCCCAGCTCCTCGGGCAGGTCGCGCGAGGCGGCTCGGGCCAGCAGGGAGTCGGCCAGCGGCTCCAAGCCCTTCTCGCGGGCGATCTGGGCGCGGGTGCGGCGCTTGGGCTTATAGGGGAGGTAGAGGTCCTCGAGGTCCTGCTTGGTGACGGCGGCGCGGATGGCGGCCTCCAGCTCGTCGGTGAGCTTGCCCTGCTCCCGGACGCTCTCCAGGATGGCGTCGCGGCGCTCGGCGAGCTCCAGGAAGTATTCGCGGCGCTTGAAGAGGGTCTCCAGCTGCAGGTCCTCGAGGCCGCCCGTGGCCTCCTTGCGGTAGCGGGCCACGAAGGGGACGGTGGCCCCCTCGGCGAACAGCTCGGAGGCGGCCTGCACCTGGTGGGGCCGGCAGCCCACCTCCGAGGCGATGATGTCGATGAAACGCGGCTCCAATAGGGCGGTTTTGCTCATGGGGAAGGGGTCTCCTTGGAACGGAGGCGTAGTTTGCCACAAGCGGGGGCCCGGGAACCCTTCCCCCGCTTCCGCGTTATGGTTGTCTGGAGACGCGAGCAGAGCCCAATGAGCCAGCCGATGATCCTGGAGCAGCCGAGCGACGCGGAGCTGATGGCGCGGGTCCGGGAGGGAGACCGGGAGGCCTTCACCGACCTGGTCGACCGCCACAAGGACGCCGTGGTGACCTATCTCGTCCGCCTGACCGCGGACCGCGACCGCGCCGAGGATCTGGCGCAGGAGACCTTCCTGCGGCTCTTTCGGGCGGCGGGAGACTACGTCGAGCAGGGATACCTCCGCGCCTTCCTCTTCCGCATCGCCACCAATCTGGTGCGCTCGGAGGAGCGGCGGGCGAAGCGGCTGCGGCTCCTGACGCCGTTCCTTCCGCGCCCGGAGCACACAGAGCCCGCGGCCCCCTCCGGCCTGCTCCGCCGGGAGATGCACCGCGAGGTGTCGGCGGCGGTGGCGAAGCTCCCCCTGCGCTACCGGGTGCCGCTGGTGCTGCACGAGATCGAGGGGTGGTCCTACGTGGACATCGCCCAGGAATTGGGGTGCCGCGAAGGCACGGTGAAGTCGCGCGTCCATCGCGGACGCCAGCAGTTGAAACAAAGGCTCGAGCCCTACTGGAATGGAGGCACGGCATGGAAGACCACCGGGTAGGGGACCTCTTGCGTGAGCTGCCCCGCGAGCAAGCCCGTCCGGGCTTCACCGCTCGCGTTCTGCATCGCCTGGACGCTCCGGAGCGCCGGCAACCGATCTCATGGCGCGCCCCGCGGCTCGCGCTGGCCACGGCCCTGACAGTCGTCCTGGCCGTCACGGCGGGAGTTCTGGTGAAGGAGCGGCGGGACGCCGTCGCCAACGCCCGCGCCGAGCGCGCCCTGGCGGAGATCCGCGCCGAGCACGCGCAACTGGAGCGGGAGGTCCAGGATCTGTCGCAACCTCCCGTGATCTACCTGGGAGGCAATGAGGACGTCGACCTCGTTCTCGATCTTGGCAAGGTCCGCGGGTCCGAAGGCGCCAAGCCCGCCGCCTACCACGGCGAGACGTTTTGAAACGAAAAACCGAATCTCTGATCGATAGGAGAATTCCGTGATGTGGAACCGAAAGGTTTTCCGCGCCACCGCCTGGGGCCTCGCCCTCGGGTTGGGGCTTCTGGCCGGGGCGGCTCACGCCGAGGGCGACGGAGACGAGCCCGGCAAGCAGGTGGTCAAGAAGCGGGTCGTGATCGTCGACAAGGACGGCAAACAGAAGGTTTATGAGGGAGACGGCCCGCTGGTGCGCCGGGGCTATCTCGGCGTGGCCCTGCTGGACCTCACGCCGGAGCTGCGTGCCCACTTCGGCGTGCCGGAGGAGTCAGGCGTGATGGTGGCCAAGGTCGAGCCGGGAAGCCCCGCGGAGAAGGCGGGCCTCAAGGTGGGAGACATCCTGACGCGGGTCGACGGCGGCGCCATCAAGTCGAGCTGGGACATGACGGGGAAGATCCGCAAGCTCGACGACGGCCAGCAGGTCCCGATCGAGATCTGGCGCAACGGCAAGGCCCAGAACGTCACCGCCACCATCGTCGAAAGAGAGCGGCCGGAGATCGACATGGGTCCCCTCCTCTTCAAGGACGGGGACGGCCCCATGATGCTCCACATGAATCCCGACGAGCTGAGGGGGATGACCCAGAGATTCAAGGTGATGGAGGACGGCGGGCCGGGAAGAGACGTCCAGATCCGACAGCGGGTCTCGCCGCGCGTGGTCGAGCTCGAAAAGAAGCTCAAGGCGCTGGAGAAGCGGATCGACGAGCTCGAGAAGCAGCTCAAGAAGCAGAAGTAGGAGGCGCTTCAGGCCCGGGTGCCTGTAGACGCTGTTTTCGTAGGGGCGGGGCTTGTCCCCGCCCTCGAGACGGAGATCTCGTTCCGAAGGTCTCAGCCTATAGCGAACTCCACTCCGTCACATCCCATTCCAAGGACCCGCACAGGGGGTACAGGCGGAAATCCTTCACCAGCCCTTTCCGAACAGGGTTCAGGAGGATATAGCGGACCACGGCCTTCAAAGCCTCTTCTGCGCGAAGCGCATGATCGAAATAGCCTTTTTGCCAGAACCGATCCCTGTTTCCTCGATTACAACGGGCCTGATAGCACAGGGATTTCCAGCGGCCAACGAAGTCCGACAAGCTGCCATTCTCACTGATACCGATGAGAAGGTGAACGTGATCGGGCATGAGACAGTAAGCGTAGAGGGGGTTCCCCAGGTTTGATCGGAGATCCCGAAGGATCTGAACGCAATCCAGGCCGAGCGCCTGGTTGGCGAAAACGGGCTCTCTCGAATTGATTCCTATCGTTACGGAAAAAACCTGGCCCTTGACCCGGTAGGTCTCCGCGGCGAGACGGATGTGCTTTCGGCGAGATTCAGGCATTGGGAACGTTGTACCAGTCCCCCCACCCGGGCGGGGACAAGCCCCGCCCCTACGAAAAACGGGGACTGGGGCTTAGATGGTTGTGGCGTCAAAACTCCATCAGCTCCCGCGCCGCCTTGACCACCTTCCCCTTGTCCGGCAGCAGCACCTTCTCCAGATTCTTGGCGTACGGCACCGGCCGGTCCGGATAGGTGACGCGGCGGATGGGGGCGTCGAGCCAGGGGAAGGCGGCGTCGGCGAGGCGGGCGGCCACCTCGGCTCCGAAGCCCGCGGTCTGCTGCGCCTCGTGGACGATCAAAGCCCGGCCCGTCCGTTTGACCGAGGCGAGCACCGTCTCCTCATCGTAAGGAACGAGCGTGCGGAGGTCGACCACCTCGGCCTCGATCCCTGACTTCGAAAGCTCGTCCGCGGCCTCCAGCGAGGTCCAGGTCGAGGCGCCGTAGCCGATCAGGGTCAGGTGCTTGCCGGGGCGCATCACCCGCGCCTCGCCCAGCCGGGCCACGGCGTCGCCGTCCGGCAGCACGCTCTTGATCCGGCGGTAGAGGAACTTGTGCTCGAAGAGCATCACCGGGTTGGGATCGCGGATCGCCGCCTTGAGCAGGCCCATGGCGTCGGCCGCCGTGGCCGGGCAGACGACCTTGATGCCGGCGGTGTGCGCGAACCACCCTTCCGGGTTCTGGGAGTGGAAGGGGCCGGCCCCCACGCCGCCGCCGGTGGGGAGGCGGACCACGATCGGACAGGGGACCTGCCAGCGGTAGTAGAGCTTGGCCGCCACGTTCACGAGCTGGTTGAAGCCGCAGGAGATGAAGTCGCCGAACTGCATCTCCACCACCGGCCGGTAGCCGAGGAGCGCCGCGCCGATGGCGATGCCGATGGTGCCGCTCTCGGCGATCGGGGTGTCGAGCACCCGGTGGGGCCAGCGGGAGTGCAGCCCCTTGGTGGTGCGGAAGG
>JAICSG010001039.1 GCA_025937035.1 Thermoanaerobaculia bacterium
CACGCTCACCACGGCGAAGGCGTACATCCCCTCCAGCTCCTTGACGGCGCGGGCCACGGCGGCCCGGAGATCGCCGTCCAGATAGGAGGAGATGAGGTTCGCCACCACCTCGGTATCGGTATCCGAGGTGAAGGTCCACCCCTCCGCGATCAGCCGCTTCTTGAGCGGCAGGAAGTTCTCGATGATGCCGTTGTGGATGAGCGCCAGGCGGCGGCGCGCGTCCACCATGGGGTGGGCGTTGCGCTCGGTCGGTGGGCCGTGGGTGGCCCAGCGGGTGTGGCCGAGGCCGTAGCGACCGGAGAGCGGCTGCTTTTCGAGCTTCTCCTTCAGGCGGTCGAGCTTCCCCTCGGCCTTGAGGGTCTGGAGCGCGCCGTCGCGCACCGCCACCACGCCGGCCGAGTCGTACCCCCGGTACTCCAGACGGCGCAGGCCGTCCATCAGCAGGGGCACGACCTCCCGTTGCCCAACGTATCCGACGATTCCGCACATGGCTTACTCGTTCCCTTTCTGGTCTTTTCTACGCCCGCGGAGCCCTCCGGCCCACCCTTCCAGATTCTTCTGCCGGACCCGGCCCACCGCCAGCGCCCCCTCCGGAACGTTCTTGGTGATGATCGACCCGGCCGCCGTGGAGGCGCCGGCCCCTACTTTTACGGGCGCCACCAGCATGGTGTCACTGCCGATGAAGGCGCCGGGGCCGATCTCGGTCGGATGCTTGTGCTGGCCATCGTAGTTGCAGGTGACCACGCCCGCGCCGATGTTGGCTCCCTCGCCTACCGTAGTATCTCCCACGTAGGCCAGATGGTTGGCCTTGGCCCCTTCTCCGAGCACGGAATTCTTCACCTCGACGAAATTGCCCACCCGGGCCTTCCGAAGCAAACGGGATGCCGGCCGCAGGCGCGCGAACGGCCCCACCCGGCAGCCTTCTCCGACGTCCGCACGGTCCAGAACGCTGTAGGGCTCGATGGTTGTTCCATCCGCCACCGCCGTATCCCGGAGCCAGGCCCCCTGATGAAGCACGCAGTCCCGGCCGATCGAGGTTGTGCCCAGGAGGGAGACGCCCGGGTGGATCACCGTGTCCTCGCTGATCCGCACCCCGGGCTCGATGACCGTCCGCTCGGGCTCCAGGATGGTCACCCCCGCCTTCATCAGGGCGATCAGGTGCCGGCCGATCAGCAGCCGGTGGACCCGGGCGAGCTCGGTGCGGTCGTTGACCCCCAGCGCCTCATCCGGATCGGGGAGGGTGACCAGGCGCACCGGATGGCCGTCCGCGGCGGCATTGGTGACCGCGTCGGTCAGGTAGAGCTCCCCCTGGGCGTTGTCGGTCTTGAGATTCCGCAGGTAGTCGAAAATGGCCGGGGCAGGGAGGGCGTAGATGCCGGCGTTGATCAGCCGGACCGCCCGCTCTTCCGGGTTGGCGTCCTTGAACTCGACGATCGACTGGAAGACGCCCGCTTGGTCGACGATCACCCGGCCCAGCATCCCCGGGTCCGGCAGCTCGGCCACCGCCATGGCGCCCCACCCCTCCTCCGCCGCCGCGGCGAGCCGGTCGAGGGTCTCGGGATGGACCAGCGGCACGTCGCCGGAGAGGACGAGCACGGTCGCCTCGCCCGGGATCTCCGGCTCGGCCTGGGCGAGGGCGTGGCCCGTCCCCTTCTGCTCCGCCTGGAGGACCCAGCCGAGATCGTCTCCCTGGATCTCCTCCCGCACCCGCTCGGCGCCGTGCCCCACCACCACCAGGATGCGCGCGCACCCCGCGGCCCGGGCGGCGTCCACCACCCATTGGAGGAGGGGCCGGCCGGCCGCGCGGTGGAGGACCTTGGGGAGGGCGGACTTCATGCGCGTCCCCTTGCCGGCGGCGAGGATCACGGCGACTCGGGGGGGATGAGGCATGGGGGTCTCCTGGCTCATAGTCAACGTTCGTGTCCTCGGTCCGTTGGCCCTCATCACCCCGGCCCTCTTCTCCCCGCCTCCCCCCCGCCTGACGGGAGAAGAGGGAGAG
>JAICSG010000657.1 GCA_025937035.1 Thermoanaerobaculia bacterium
GATGTCGATCTTCTTCCGCGAGCTGGCGGTCCTCTACGGCGATCTCCTCGCCGGCAGGGGGCCGTCGCTGCCGGAGCCCGCGGTGCGCTACGCCGACTGGGCCGTCTGGCAGCGGCGGGCCCTGGAGGGGGGGGCGCTGGCGCCGCAGCTCGCTTGGTGGCGGCGCGAGCTCGCCGGCCTGCCGGTGCTGGATCTTCCCACCGACCGGCCGCGGAGCGCCGGCGACGACCGCGGCACGATGCGGCCGGTGGAGCTGCCGGGTGAGCTGATCCAGGCCCTGCGGGGGCTCGGCCGCCGGGAGGGCGCCACGCTGGCGAACGTGCTGATGGCCGGCTTCGCCGCCCTCCTCGCCACCTTGAGCGGCCAGGACGACTTCGGCATCGGCCTCCCCGCGGCGGGCCGCAACCGGCTCCACGCCGAGGAGCTGATCGGCTTCTTCGTCAACACCCTGGTGGCGCGGGTCCAGGCGGCGGACGATCCCTCCTTCGCGGCCCTGCTGGGCCGCCTGCGCGACGCCGCCCTGGCCGCTCAGGCGCGCCAGGACCTCCCCTTCGAGCGGCTGGTCGAGGAGCTCCAGCCGGAGCGCGCCACCGGCGTCACCCCCCTCTTCCAGGTGGCGTTCAACGCCCTGGCGAGCCCCCTGCCGCCGGTGCCGATGACCGGCCTCGAGCTGTCGCTCCTCGACGTCGGCGTGGGGGTGTCGAAGTTCGACCTCACCCTGTCGATCTACGAGGAGGCGGGCCGCCTGCGCGCCTGGGCCGAGTACCGCACCGGGCTGCTCGATCCGGCCACGGTCGAGCGCTGGATGGGGCACCTGCGCTTCCTGCTCGCCGCGGCGGCGGCCGACCCCGCGCTCCCGCTCTCGGAGCTGCCGCTCCTCTCGCCGGCCGAACGCTGGCAATTGGCGGGGGAGCAGAACGATACGGCGCTGGCGCTCCCTCTCGACCGCTGCCTGCATGAGCTGTTCGAGGCCCAGGCGGCGCGCACTCCGGACGCTCCGGCGGTGATCGCCGAGGACGGCGAGCTGACTTACCGCCAGCTCGACGCCTTTGCCGGACGCCTGGCCCGCCGGCTGCGCCGGCTGGGGGTGGGGCCGGACACCGCTGTGGGCGTCTTCGCCGAGCGCTCGGCGGCCCAGGTCGCCGCCGTGCTGGGCGTGCTCAAGGCCGGCGGCGCTTACGTGCCGCTCGACCCCGCCTATCCCGCCGAGCGCCTGGCCGGCATGCTGGAAGACGCCGGCGCGCCGGTGCTGCTGGCTCCCGAGGCGCTGCTGGACCGGCTGCCGCCCCACCGGGCGCGGGTGCTCGTCCTAGACGGGGAGGAGAGCGATGCGGAGGAGGCCGCGGCGCCCCGTTCCGGGCCGGACAACCTCGCGGCGGTGATCTTCACCTCCGGCTCGACCGGCCGTCCCAAGGGGGTGATGCTGCCGCACCGGGGGCTGGCCAACCGGCTGCTCTGGGCGCAGGAGGTCTACAGGCTGAGCCCGGACGACGCAGTGCTGCTCAAGGCGGCGCTCGGCTTCGACTTTTCGCTCTGGGAGATGCTCGCGCCGCTGATCGCCGGGGCGCGGCTGGTGGTGGCCCGGCCCGGCGGCCACTTGGACGCCGGCTATCTGGCGCGGGTGATCGCGGAGCGGGGGGTGACGGTCGTCCACTTCGTCCCCTCGATGCTCGACGTCTTCCTGGGCGAGGAGGGGGCCACCGCCGAGGGCTGTCCGTCGCTGCGCCAGGTCTTCTCGGGGGGCGAGGCGCTGACGCCGGCCCTGCGCGAGCGCTTCCTGGCCCGCTTCCCGGGCGTGCCGCTGGACAACCAGTACGGGCCGACGGAGATCTCGATCGACACCACCCGCTGGGTCTGCGCGCCGGGCCAGGACCCGCGGCGGGTCCCCCTCGGGCGGCCGATCGCCAACGCCCGCATCCATTTGCTCGACCGGGCCCTGCGGCCGGTGCCGCCCGGCGCCCCCGGGGTGCTGCACGTAGCGGGGCCCGGTGTGGCGCGCGGCTACTACGGCCGGCCGGACCTCACCGCCGAGCGGTTCCTCCCCGACCCGTGGGGGGACGGCGAGCGGCTCTACGACACCGGGGATCTCGCCCGCTGGCTGCCGGACGGCAACCTGGAATTCCTCGGCCGCGCCGACGCCCAGGTCAAGGTGCGCGGGGTGCGCATCGAGCCCGGCGAGGTCGAGGCGGCGCTGCGCCGCCATTCCGGAGTGACGGCGGCGGCGGTGGGGACCGACCCCGAGGGGGAGCGGCTGATCGCCTGGGTGGTCCTCCAGCCGGAGACCGATCCGGGCTCCCTGCGCGATTTCCTCCGCGGCGCGCTGCCCGAGGCGATGATCCCGTCGCTCTTCGTGCCCATCGCCGCCCTGCCGCTGACCCCCAGCGGCAAGCTCGACCGGCGGGCGCTCCCCCAGCCCGCGCCGCCCGCCCCCGGCGGCGCCGTGGCCGCCGCCCCCGCCAGCCCGGCCGAGGAGCTGCTGGCCGGCCTCTGGAGCGGCCTGCTGGGGGTCGAGGGGGTGGGGGCCCACGACGACTTCTTCGCTCTCGGCGGCCATTCGCTGCTGGCCACCCAGGCGGTGTCGCGGGCGCGCGAGGCCTTCGACGTCGAGCTGACCCCCGCCGACCTCTTCCTGGCGCCGACTCCGGCGGCCCTGGCGCGGCGGATCGCCGAGCTGCGCGGCGAGGAGCGGGCGGCCCTGCCGCCGCCCCTGCCGGCGCCGCGTGACCCGGCGGGGGACCCGCTCTCCTTCCCCCAGGAGAGGCTCTGGTTCCTGCAGCAGCTGGCGCCGGAGAGCTCGGCCTACAACGTGGCCGGCGCCCTGCGCCTTCGCGGGCCCCTCCACCCGAGGCTGCTGGCGCGCGCCTTCGGCGAGATCGTCCGCCGCCACGAGGCGCTCCGCACGGTCTTCCGGGAGGCGGCCGGCGGCGTGCCCGCGCAATTCGTCCTGCCGCCGCCGGAGGTGCCGCTGCCGGTGGTCGACCTGGCCTCGGAGGAGGAGGCGGCACGGCTGCTGGCCGTGGAGGCGGCGCGGCCGTTCGACCTCGCCACGGGACCGCTGGTCCGCGCCCTGCTCGTCCGTCTGGGCACCGAGGAGCACCTGCTGGCGGTGACGATGCACCCCATCATCTCGGACGCCTGGTCGCTGCGCGTCCTGCTGCGGGAGCTGGCGGTGCTCTCCCGGGCCTTCGGCGCCGGCGAGCCCTCGCCGCTCCCCGCGCTCCCCCTGCAATACGCCGACTTCGCCCGCTGGCAGCGGGAGCAGCTCGCCGGGGAGCGGCTGGAGGCCGAGCTGGACCATTGGCGGCGGGTGCTCGCCGAC
>JAICSG010000802.1 GCA_025937035.1 Thermoanaerobaculia bacterium
GCTCCCCTCCCCGCACCGCCGCCTTCAGGCTCTCCCAGAGGACCGGCCCCTCGCGCACGGCGTAGACCCCCGCCTTGGGAGTGTCCGGATGGCTCGCCAGGGTCCCGCAATCCCCCACGGCGAAGATCCGCGGATCGGCCACCGACCGCAGGGCATCGTCGGTCAGGAGGAACCCCCGCTCGTCGAGCGGCAGGCCGGAATCCCGGAAGAGCGGCCAGGCCACGGCGCCCGTCAGCCAGACGGTGAGGCGGGACGGGACCCGGACCCCCTCCTCCGTCTCCACCTCCTCCGCGTGGACCGCGGAGACCCGCAGGCCGGTCCGCACCGCGATCTTCCGCTTTCTCAGGATCGCCCGGGCCCGCTCGCGGAAGCGGTGACGATAGCCGGAGAGGATGTCCTCGCCGGATTCCAGGAGGGTGATCCGGTGCGCCTTTCCTCCCTTTTCCAGCACCGCCGCGATGGCGAGGGCGATCTCGACCCCCGCCGCGCCGCCGCCCACCACGGCCACCGATACCTCGTCAGGCCCGCCCGCGAGGGCGAGCAGGCGCTCGCGCAGGGCGTGGACCCGTTCCAGCGGCTTGATCCGCTGGGCCTCACCGGCCACCCGGGGCGAATCGATCCCGGCCGTGTTCGAGCCCACCGCGAAGGAGACGAGGTCGTAGGGGACCTCCCGCGCCCCGTCCGCCGTCTCCACCCGCACCCGCCGTCCGGCCGGGTCGATCCCCACGGCCTTCCCCGCCAAGAAGCTCCCGCCCGCCCGCTCCATCAGGTCCGGCACGCGGACGGCGATCTCCTCCTCCTGGTAGGTCCCCTGGAGGTAGCCCGGCACCATCCCCGAGTAATGGTGCAGGGGACCGACCGAGATCAGGGTCAGCTCCGCCTCCGGCAGGGGCTCCAGGATCAGCCGCCGCAGGATCTCCAGATGAGTGTGGCCGGCGCCGGCCCGCAGCAGCCTCGTCCAGGTCATGTTTCCATCAGGATCCGCCGCAGCAGCAACAGCAGCAGGACGACCGAGGCGAGCAGGGTCATCGGCCGCATCCAGCGGCTCCACCAGGGCTGAATCCGCGCCGGAGCGCGCCCCTGGCTCAGCTCCGCGGGCTGCCAGGGATAGCTCAGCAGGGCGTCCCCCAGGGCCTGCAGATCGTACGACGGAGCGATCAGGGTGTCGGGCCCGGCGACCAGGCGGACCGGCTCCTCCGTGTCCGGCCAGGCGAAGAGGAGGACGTCGCGGCGGCGCCAGAGGTCCGCGCCCAGGGCGGCGAGCGGCGGGTTGTCGAGGTCGTGGAAGCTCACCTCCACCACCGACGGGGCGCGGCCGGGGAGCGGCAGCAGGCTGCGGCAGGGGAGCGGAGGCTGCGGCCGGCACTCCCAGACGTCCTGGACGAGGGTGGGGCGGCCCCGCCGCCGGACCTCCCGCACGGGCGTGGTGGCCGGCTCCAGGTAGCGCAGGGCGGTGGGGCGCCGCAGGGGCACGGAGGGGGCGGTGAGCGCGATCTGGGACAGGGGGAGGCCCGGCTCGGGCAGGTGGATCTCCACCATGCTGTCCCCCGACCGCCGGCCGCCGCTCGCCTGGAGGCGCAGGTCGCGGTCCGAGAGCGCCAGCGCCGGCTCCTCCGGGGACCAGAGCCGGAAGGGGATCTGGCGGTCGCCGGCCAGCACCCGCAGGTTGCCGAGGTCGGCCCGCGCCTGGGCGTAGACGAGCGGGGGGAGCTCCAGGCGGACCAGGAATCCCGGCCGCGCCGAGGGGGCGGCGATCCGCCAGGAGGCGGCCGTCCTCCTCACGCTCAGGCGGACGCCGGGCGCGGTGGCCACCGCCGGCAGGGCCGGCAGGCCGTGCTCGCTCTCGGGTCCCGGCTCCACCCAGAGGGGGCGGACGCCGGCCGGGGGCTCGGCCCGCCGCGTCTCCGGCTGGCGGGCGCCGCCGTAGGCCAGGGTGTAGCTCCCCGCGCCGTCGGCGCGGAAGAGGACCGTCGGCGCCGTGAGCTCGAGCCCCCAGCCCGCCAGCCGGGGCCGGCTCCCCGAGGCGTGAAGCTCGAGCCGGAGGGCGGCGCCCGCCACCGGCTCCGGCCCGGGGGTGATCTCATGGCGCGTCCGGCCGCCGGCCGGCTGCCAGACCCCTTCGGCCACGGGCAGCCAGCGGGCGTCGCGCGGGGCGTAGAGCCGGAAGCCCACCAGTCCCTTCCCCTCCACGTCCAGGGTGATCCGCCGCAGGGTCTGACCGGCGGCGGGGAGGGGCAGCGTGCAGAAGAGGGCTCCGGGTGGCCCCGGCATGCATTCGGCGTTGGGCGTGGGGACCGGCAGCGCTCCGCCGGAGAGGGTCTCGATCGCCACGGCCGAGACCCGGGGCGTCTCCTGCCGGCGGCGGGGCCAGTGGAGGCGGAGATAACGGTCCGGGGTCACCGGATAGGCGAGGACCATCTCCTCGTTCGTGATCTCGGGCGCTCCGGTGGCCAGCGGTTGCCAGGAGGCGCCGTCCCGGCTGCTCTCAACGCGGTCGGGGCGAGCATGGACGGGCGAGAGGAAGAGCCGCTGGTGGGGGACCGGGCTGGCCCCGGTGTCCACGATCAGCCGCCAGCCGTCGTCCGCCGCCTCCATCCGGAACGAATCGGCCGGCCGGCGCTCGACGCGCGGTGGGGCGGGCTCGATCCGCGGCGGCACCTCCCCGCCCGCCGGGGAGAACACGTGGAGATCGGCCCCGCCGGGAGCCAGGTGGCGGACCGCGGCGAGGTCGAGCGGCACCCGCAC
>JAICSG010000887.1 GCA_025937035.1 Thermoanaerobaculia bacterium
AAGCTGTTCGGAAGATTTTTCTGGATGCCCGTGCTGGGTCCGAAGCCGGCCTTCTTCAGCTATCACATGATGCGGATCTACAACCGCCGCTTCAAGGCGATCGCCCTGGCCCGCCGCGCCGCCGGAGAAGCCGGCCGCCGCAACGCCGGCCGCCGCGTCCGCGCCCTCTACGACCTCAAGATCGCCCCCTTCCACATGGTCGCCAAAGGCCTGAAGCTCTGGCTGCTCGCCGAGCTCGACAACCTGCGGCTCTCCGTGAAGCGCCTGTTCGCGGGGAAGCGGGATGCGATGCCGGTGGGGGAGGAGGTGCCGGCGGAGGAGGCTCCGTCGCTTCACGAGGTCTTGATGACGGAACCGCCTCGTCCCTCTGGGGGCGCGAGCGCTCTCGAAGCTCTTTTGTCCGAGCGCAGGGACGGCCGATAAGTGCCGCGATTGGCTCCCTCGGCCCTACGCCAAGCGGCCACGGCGTTATCTTCAGCCTCTGCCTCGCGGCACTTTCCTGATCCAGCACGGCCGGCAAGGGCCTGGAGACCGTACCCCCGGCCCGATTCGCGGCACTTCCAAGGACCCCACCCTTTCTCGAGCCCCGCGAGCTCCACACAAGGCTCAAGATGCGGCATTCCCTCTCTTCGATGAGCCTTGGAAAGCGCGAAGTGCGGCGATGACGGTTGGAGTCGAGTCGATTGCGCGGCAAACTGTCTTGAGGAGTGAAAAATTTGCGGAACATGGTCGGCTATTTGCAGCGCTTTAGGGACTAAATGCCGCCATATCGAGACAAGTCGCGCCATTCCTGGTTTGCGATGATGCGCTTTGCCGAGATCGAATGGCATTTTTTCGTTGTCGTGCGGCATTGCCGAAGATGATTGCGGCATTTGTAGCCCGAAGCGCGCCACTTCGGATTTACAAAGCGGCAATAGAGGTCTGGCGGGCGGCATTTTAAGCTTTTAACGCCGCACGATGAGCTCTATTTGCGGCATTCCCTGTATCTCGGGAGCCGGACAGCGGGCAAGTTGCGGCACTTCGCGCCTGATGGCGAAGCACAGCATCTCCCGGCCGAGGTGAGAGACGGGGCCTTGCAGCGTCTCGCCGATCCGCTCGGCGACGCGGATCGAGGCGCGGTTCTCCGGGTGGATGAAGCTGACGATGCGGTCCTTCCCCAGCACGCGGAAACCGTAGGCCAGGGCCGCGCGGGCGCCTTCGGTGGCGTAGCCGTGACCCCACCAGCGGCTCGACAGCGCCCAGGCGAGCTCGCATCCCGGCCACCCCTCGGGATCGGCGAAGCCCACGGAGCCGAGGAAGGCGCCGGTCTCCTTGTGCTCCACCGCCCACATGCCGCAACCCCGGAGCTGCCAGTGCCCCAGGAGGAAGGCCATGTGGCGCCAGGCCCGGCCCCGGTCCCAGGGCTCCCCTCCGGCGCCCACCAGATAGCGCAGGACCTCGCGGTCCGCGTACATCGCGGCATAGCCGTCGAGGTCGCCGGCGTGGAACCCTCGCAGCCGCAGGCGCTCGGTCGACAGGACCGGGACTCCGGGCCAGCCCGCCTCAGCGCTCACGGCTTCGGCTCCATGCCGCCGGATCGTGGAGGGGAGACGGCCACGGCGCGGTATCCCTCGAGAAGGATCTGCAGGAGCCTGCCGAGCCCCGCGAGCTCCTCCGGCGAGGCCAGGTCCTCGAGCTCCCGCCAGAGATCGAGCCTCTCCGCCCTCGCCGGATGGGGGCTCCCGGACCACAGCTCGTCCAGGCTGACGCCGAGCGCCTCCGCGAGGCGGGCCAGCTCCTCGACATTCGGCCGCTTGGCCCCCGATTCCAGGGTCGAGAGGCGGGCCGGACGGAGCCGGGCGCGCCGCGCCAGCTCCTTCTGGTTCCAACCCCGCCGGGTCCGCAGCCCCAGGATCCGCTTCCCGAGCGTCGTAGAACCCGCTGCTCCTTCTGTTGCCCGATCATCCATGATGAGGATCATTCTTCCCAGAAGAAGCGACGGACGTCAAGATCGAACGGCCAAAATGTGGATTGGAGATCAACGATCTCCGGCTGAAGACCGGAAAGCCTCCGTCTGGAGATCTTTCCGTCCGGGTGGAAATCGCCGCCGGACGGTAAGCCCGTTGCCGGATTTCGGAGCGACAATGGCGGTCCCTCCGGGGTGCTCGCGGGTGCGGTTCCCAGATGAGCGTCAAAAGAGCGCCGGGCGGAGAAAAAGACGGCACACTAGGGAATCGTCCGAGATTCCCGCGGGCCCCTCCGCCAATGCCGGCCTCCAGGTGGCCCCGCGGGTCCAGGAGGCATCATGTTCCGGAGAGGAAAGAGGAGAATCTGGAGGACCGCGGCGCTGGCCCTGGCGCTGCTGTGGGCCGCGGGCCCGGGCTGGGCCGCGGTGGTGGGGAAGTCTTCGTCGTCGATCGACCCGCTCGGCCAGCCGGTGCCGGCGAGC
>JAICSG010000601.1 GCA_025937035.1 Thermoanaerobaculia bacterium
AGCTGGCCGACATCGCCGAGGCGGCGGCGGCGAGCTGCCGGGTGCTGCTCGGCGAGGAGCCGCGGGTGGCCCTGCTCTCCTTCTCGACCAAGGGGAGCGCCCGCCATCCGCGGGTGGAGAAGGTGCGGGCGGCCCTGGAGGTTCTGCGCGGCCGGGGGGTGGGCTTCGAGGTGGATGGCGAGCTCCAGGCCGACGCGGCCCTGGTGCCGGAGGTGGCGCGGCGCAAGGCGCCGGGGAGCCCGGTGGCGGGCCATGCGAACGTGCTGGTCTTCCCCGACCTCGACGCCGGCAACATCGCCTATAAATTGACCGAGCGGATCGGCGGCGCGCGGGCGGTCGGACCCCTCTTGCAGGGGCTGGCCCGGCCGCTCAACGACCTGTCGCGGGGCTGCTCCGCCGAGGACATCGTCGACGCGATCGCGGTCACGGCTCTGGACGCGGCCGAGCGGAGGAGGGGAGATCAGCCATGAGAGTCCTGGTGATCGGCAACGGCGCCCGGGAGCACGCCCTGTGCTGGAAGCTGCGGCAGAGCCCGCTCCTGACCGAGCTCTACTGCGCCCCGGGCAATCCCGGGATCGCCGCCGTGGCCGACCGGGTGCCGATCGCGCCCGAGGAGGTGCAGCGGCTGGCCGACTTCGCCACCGAGATGAGGATCGACCTCACGGTGGTTGGCCCCGAGTTGCCGCTGACCTTGGGGATCGCCGACGAATTCGCCGGCCGGGGTCTCCCCATCTTCGGGCCCACCCAGCGGGCGGCCGAGATCGAGGGGAGCAAGGTCTTCTCCAAGTTGTTCATGGACCGGCACAAGATCCCCACGGCGCCGTTCGCGGTGGTCCACGACGCCGCGGCGGCTCTCTCCGAGGCCAGGCGCTTCGGCCTCCCGGTGGTGCTCAAGGCGGATGGCCTGGCCGCCGGCAAGGGGGTGCTCATCGCCACCACTCAGGACGAGCTGGCGGAGGCCGCGCGCGCCCTCTTCGAGGAGCGCCGTTTCGGCGCCAGCGCCGACCGGGTGGTGGTGGAGGCCTTCCTGCCCGGGGACGAGGTGTCGTTCATGGCCCTCTGCGACGGCGAGCGGGTGCTGCCGCTGGCCACCGCCCGCGACTACAAGCGGATCGGCGACGGCGACACCGGCCCCAATACGGGTGGCATGGGGGCGCACAGCCCCTCGGGCGGGCTCTCGGCCGAGACCGCCGCCGAGGTGGTGGAGACGGTGATGCGGCCGGCGGTCGCCGGCCTCGCCGCCGAGGGGCGGCCGTTCGTGGGGGTCCTCTATGCCGGGCTGATGCTCACCCCCGAGGGGCCGCGGGTGCTGGAGTTCAACGCCCGCTTCGGCGATCCGGAGGCCCAGGTGCTGCTGATGCGACTGGAGGACGACCTCCTCCCCCTGCTCGCCGCCGGGGCGGCCGGCCGTTTTGACGCCCGGCGCCTCTCCTTCCGCCGCGAGGCCGCGGCCGGCGTGGTCCTCGCCAGCCCCGGCTACCCCGGCCGGCCCCTCACCGGAGAGCCGATCCGCGGGCTCGACCGCGCCGGGGCGATCGAGGGGGTCGAAATCTTTCACGCCGGAACCACCGTTGAAGGAGGAGAGCTGGTGAGCGCGGGGGGGCGGGTGCTCTCCGTCTGCGCTCTGGCTCCCGATCTCCGCGGAGCGCTCGAACGGGCCTACGCGGCCGTGGGGGAGGTGGACTGGCCGGGCAAGGTCTACCGCCACGACATCGGGCGCCGCCTGCTCGACCCGGATCAGGGCGGTGTCACGGGTCCGTGATACCTTCCTGAAAGTCGTTGACGCAGAGATTCTCGGCTGTAACAATCGCGCCAGCGTCCCGAGGCCTGCGAAAACCCGTCGGTCCGATCCCGGGCCCCGGGGCCCCCATCCGGGGGTTGGTACTTTTCGTGCATAGGCTCTCCGGTCGCTGTCGTCAGACGGAATAGGAAGTGAAATGGGATGCAGTGGTTGTAGTTACAAGGGCATGTCGACGGCTGTCGAGGACACGTTCGTCGGCGTGCGCTTCCGGGAAGAGACGAACCTGACGCTCTGCGCCACGGGTGGCCAGATCTACGCCCGGGGGGAGAAAGTGGTGGTGGACCTGGAGTCGGGCCCGGCGTTCGGGCACGTGGAGCAGTCTCCGATGCCGGTGTTCAAGCCGTGCCAGAAGTCGAGCGCGAGGCCGATCCTGCGGCCGGCGGACGAGGCCGATCTGGCGGCCCACGACCGGCAACTCCAGAACGAGATGGCCGGCAAGCTCTTCGCCCAGGAGCGGGCGCGCGCGCTCAACCTGGACATGAAAGTCTCCCTGGTCGACTTCTCGCTGAGCGGCAAGAAGGCGACCTTTTACTTCACCTCGGATGGACGGGTGGATTTCCGGCAGCTGGTGCGCGACCTGTCGAGCCGGTTTTCGGTGCGGGTGAAGATGGTGCAGGTGGGGGCGCGCGACGAGGCCGGCCTGATCGGCGGCATCGGCATCTGCGGCCGGACCCTCTGCTGCTCGACCTGGCTCAAGGACTTCCGGCCGATCTCCATCCAGATGGCGAAACGCCAGAACCTGAGCCTCAACCCGTCGAAAATCTCGGGACAGTGCGGCCGCCTGCTCTGCTGCCTGGCCTACGAGGATGAGGGCTATAAGAAGGGGAATCCGGACAATCGGTCTGCGCTGCCGGTAATGGCTTGAGGAACCCTTCGCATCCATGGAACCCAAAATGGCGAACCGCAAACTGATACGCCCGGACATGAACGAGCTCAAGAAGGAGCTCCCCTCGCGCAGCGTGCGCCGCAAGCAGACGCCGCCCGAGCAGACCAACGCCGAGGAGTTCTACTACCTCAAGCAGATGGCGGCGAAGACGCCGATGGTGGTCATCCTCGTCAACGACGAGGAGCTGCGCGGGTGGATCGAGTGGTACGACAAGGGGGCGATCAAGCTGAACCGCACCTCCGGCCCCAACCTGCTGATCCAGAAGCACGTGATCCGCTACATGTTCAAGGAGGAGGAGCTCCGGCAGCAGCAGCGCCGGACCAACAAGCGCGAGGCGGGCGAAGCGGAGCGTTGAGACCTCCCGTCCTCGCCCTCACCCAGGGGGATCCGGCCGGCATCGGCCCCGAGATCCTCCTCAAGCTCCTCCGCGACGAGCCCGCGCCCGCCGCCTGGCGGCCTCTGCTGGTGGCCGAGCGCGCGGCCGTCGAAGCCCTGAAGCCCGTCCTCCCCGATTTCCCCTGGGACCGCCTGACCTGGCTGCCGGGTAAGCCCGAGGGTGGCAACCTGCCGGACGGCATCCCCGTGCTCGATCCGGTGGGGGCCCGCCGGGAGATCTCCTTCGGCCACTCCGGGCCGGCGGACGCCGCCGGCGCCATGGCGGCGCTGGACGCCGGGATCGCCCTGGTCCGCTCCGGCGCCGCGGACGCCCTGGTGACGGCGCCCGTCAGCAAGGAGTCGATTTCTCGTCACCACCTCCCCGGCTTCGTGGGGCATACCGACTACCTCGCCGAGGTCGCGGGCCTCGAGCGCTACGGCCGGGACTACCTGATGGCTTTCCTGGCTCCCGAGCTCCAGGTGGCGCTGCTGAACGTGCAC
>JAICSG010000708.1 GCA_025937035.1 Thermoanaerobaculia bacterium
CTCGAGCGTGCCGTCGCAGCGCGGGCAGGGGTCGCCGCCGGCCACCAGCAGCAGGTCGGCCCAGTCGGAGAGGTCGACGTCCCGCCCCCAGTTGACGTTCACCAGGTGGGCGTCCCCCTTGTTGGCGCCGGTCACGAAGTTGGTCATGTTGCGGACGCCGAGGTCTCCCACGATGGGGACGTCCTTCAGGCCCACCGGGCCCGCGAAGCCGACCGGCGCGCCGGTCACCTCCCGCACCCGCTCCTCGCCGGCCAGGGTCAGGTGTTGGACGTCGAAATGGTTGGCGAGCTTGATCTCGTTGACCTCGCGATCGCCGCGGACGAGGGCCACCACCGGGCCCTTCTCGGTGTCGTAGATCAGGGTCTTGACCAGCCGCTTGGGCGAGACCTTGAGGAAGCGGGCCACGTCCTCGACGGCCTGCTTGCCGGGGGTGGATTCCTCCCGCATCTCCTGGGGCGGATGGGCCTCGCCCGCCTCCTCGGCGCGCCGCATCTCGGCCCGCTCGACGTTGGCCGCGTAGCCGCAGGAGGGGCAGCGGACGACCGCGCTCTCCCCCGTGTCGGCCACCACCATGAACTCGTGGGAGGCCGAGCCGCCGATGGTGCCGGTGTCCGCCTCGACCATGATGTAGTCGAGCCCGCAGGCCTCGAAGATCCGGCAGTAGGCCTCGCGCATGGCCTCGTACGATGCGTCCAGCCCCTCGGTGGTGGCGTCGAAGGAGTAGGCGTCCTTCATGATGAACTCGCGGCCGCGCATCAGGCCGAAGCGGGGGCGGATCTCGTCCCGGAACTTGGTCTGGATCTGGTAGAGGTTGAACGGCAGTTGGCGGTAGCTCTTGACGTCCCGCCGCACCGCGTCGGTGATGACCTCCTCATGGGTGGGGCCGAAGACGAAGTCCCGCTCGTGGCGGTCCTTGATGCGCAGGAGCTCCTTGCCGTACCGCTCCCAGCGGCCGGACTCCACCCATAGCTCGGCCGGCTGGATGTCGGGCATGGACATCTCGATGGCGCCGGCCGCGTTCATCTCGCGGCGGACGATCGCCATGAATTTCTGCAGGCTCCGCCAGCCGAACGGCATGTAGGTGTAGATGCCGGCGGCGAGCTTCTTGATCATGCCGGTGCGCACCATGAGCTGATGGCTGATGACCTCAGCGTCATTGGGCACCTCGCGGGTGGTATACAGGTAATAGCGGCTCCAGCGCATTGGGATCTCCAGTCTTGGCTTAGGGGCATGAGCCCTGAAGGGGCGACATTGTACTGCGGGAAACGGAAATGCGGTCCGGACCCTCCGGAATTCCGGGATATGCTCCTCTCACTATGAGCGGCAACCGCCTGGACGTGGTGGTGGTCGGGGGTGGGATCTCGGGATTGACGGCCGCGTTCCACCTCTCGCGCGGCGGTCTGCGGACGGCCGTCCTGGAGGCGGCGGAGCGGGTGGGCGGGGCGGTGGAGACCTTCGCGGACGGCACCTGGCGCTTCGAGATGGGGCCGAACACCGTCCTCGAGAACAACGAGAGCGTCGGCCGGCTGATCCGCGAGGCGGGGCTGGACGGCGAGAAAATCGTGGCCACCCCCGCGGCCAAGAAGCGCTATCTCTACAAGGGCGGGGCGCTGGTGCCGCTCCCGGGAGGGCCGGGCGGCTTTCTCACCACCCCCCTCTTTCCTCTCGGCTCCAAGCTGGGCCTGCTGCGCGAGCCCTGGATCGGCCGGCCGCCGGAGGGGACGGAGGAGAGCATCGCCCAGTTCGTCCGCCGGCGGCTGAGCACCGCCTTCCTCGACTACGCGGTCGGCCCCTTCGTCTCCGGGGTCTACGCGGGCGATCCCGAGCGGCTCTCGGTGCGCTGGGCGGTGCCCAAGATCTGGAGCCTGGAGCACGAGCACGGCAGCCTGATCCGGGGCGCCCTGGCCCGCCGGAAAGGGCCGGCTCCGGGCGGCGCCATGATCTCCTTCCGGGAAGGATTGGAGGAGCTCCCCCGCCGGCTCGCCAGGGAGATCGGGGACATCCGCACCGGTGTGGCGGCGCAACGGATCGTCCGCTCGGAGGGGGGCTTCCGGGTGGACACCCCGGCGGGGCCGGTCGAGGCGTCGCGGGTGGTGCTCGCCGCGCCCGCCGACGCCGCCGCCCGGCTGCTCGAAGAGGCCACTTCCGGTGCCAGCCGCCCCTTCGCCGAGATCCCCTACGCGGCGGTGGCCGTGGTCTCCCTCGGCTGGCACCGCGAGGACGTCGGGCACCCGCTGGACGGCTTCGGATTCCTGGCGCCGCGCAAGGAGGGGCTCCGCGTCCTCGGCTGCCTCTTCCCCTCCGAGATCTTCCCCGGCCGCGCCCCCGCCGGGCACGTGGCGCTCGCCGCCTTCGGAGGGGGCCGCGGCGACCCCGAATTCGCGACCTGGGACGACGACCGCATCCTCTCGACGGTGCTGAGCGAGCTCCGCGGACCTTTGGGCCTGCGCGGCGAGCCCGCCTTCCACCTCGTCCGCCGCTGGCCGCGGGCGATCCCGCAGTACGAGGTCGGCCACGGCCGCTTCGTGGAACGGGCGAAGGAGATCGAGGCGGCCCTCCCCGGCCTCCGCCTGGCGGGCAACTTCGTCGGCGGGGTCTCCGTGCCGGATTGCATCAAGAACGGCACGGCGGTGGCGGAGGGGGTGCTGGGGAATCGTTGACCGTAGAGACCGCTGAGGTTATGCTTATTGGGAAAGGTGGTGCGTCCAGTATCTTTACTGCGCATCCAGGTACCATGCCAAGAGAATCGAAGCGCCCGGCCTACTTATCCGCCCTCCCCTCTTTTTTCACGGGAGTAGCTCGCCTGTTCGATTTCTGGGGCCTGTTTTCTTCCCAGAAGACGGGCACGGTCTCAGACTTCAAGGCCCTCTCCTCGGATTGGCGCGCCATCGGCTATGACATCCAAAAGGCAACTCGCAGCTACGCCCGTGAGCCTCGGTAAATTCCTCGCGGAAACGGCTCGGCTCCCGCGCCGGAGCTTCCGTCTGATGAGGTAGCAGTCCGGGAGAGAAGGCCTCCGGCCCCTCAGATCTTATCCACCACCATCGCTCGCTTCGAAACGGACTTCTTCGAGGGCCCTCTCCCCCACCCTGGCA